>JBEHXD010000258.1:0-7534 GCA_048498875.1 Verrucomicrobiota bacterium | reverse complement strand
CCCGCAACGCAGTTGTAGGTGGCGCGCTTGCCGCGCCACGTTCGCTGCGACTATTAGCGGGGCGGGCACACTACCGAACTGGCATGTGCGCCAATCGCGCTCAGCGCAGGATTTCCAGCAGGCGTGAAAACAGCCGGTTCACCTTCGCCTGATTGTCCTTCACGAGATCCTTGAACTTCGCGAAGTCGATTTCGGTGCCCTCCAAGCCGTTCGCATAATTGTCGATCAGCGCGAGGCTGTTGTAGCGCAGGCCAAGCTCCGTGCAGAGGTCCGCCTCGTGCGCGGCGGTCATGCCGATCACGTCGCCCCAGTGCCGCACGACCTGGATTTCCGCCTTGGTCTCAAACCGCGGTCCGCGCATCTGCACGTAAACTTTGCCGGGATGCACCGTAAACTCGGGCGCCAGTTGGGCGATGATCCGCGGAATCAGATTATTCGCGATGGTCGGGGCACCGCCCTTGAGTTCCTTGTCGAAAAACGTCGCCGGCCCCTGCTGCAGGCACACGTAGTCGCTGCACGACACAAACGTTCCCGGCGGCAGTTCCTTTTTAAGCGAACCCACCGAATTGAGTGAAACGATGTCCTCGCAACCCAGATCCGCCAGCGCCTGGATGTTGGCGCGGTAGTTGATCGAGTGTGGCGGCAGCGGAAACGCGTATCCGTGACGGTTGATCAGCGTGAATTCGCCCCTGGTCTTGTACGTGACCTCGCCGTAGGGCGTGTTGATTTTGCGGACATCCCACGTCGCAAACAGGTTGGAATTCACGATACTAGTCCCGCTGATGAAGGCTAATCTCATTGGAGTCTATTTCGGTCCATTTCGTGATGGCCTCAATGCGAAAAACACGCACGTTGGGCGGCCGGGCCTGCCATCTTTTCATCCCACCACCCCATGACTGACCCCCTCCCGCCTGTCACCCCGCTGGGACTTACCCTGCCAAAACTCAATCTGCCCAAGGAAAGCACGTACTTCACCCTGGTGCTCATCCTGTCGATTGTGTTCTGGCTTTTCATCGCCATCACGATTGTCGGCATTTTCTACGCCGCCCTCATCGGGTTTTTCATCTGGATCGGAAACGGTCTGCTCGTCGCGCATCTGCGCTCGGAAGCCATCCGGGTGGACGAGCGACAGCTGCCCGAGCTGTACCAGACGTTTCGTGAAGTCTGCCAGCAGTTGGGCGTCTCGAGTCCCTCCGCACAGTTGAACAATCCCGGGGCCGCCGCCCTGCCCAGCCTGTACGTGGTGCAGGCGGGCGGAATGCTGAACGCCTTCGCCACCCGCTTCGCCGGCCGCAATTTTGTGGTCGTATATGCCGATTTCCTGGCCGCGCTGGGGCCGTCCTCACCCGAGATGAAATTCATTCTCGGTCACGAACTCGGACACATTAAGAGCAATCACATCCTGAAACACGTTTTCCTCGGACCAGGCATGTTGTTTCCCCTGATCGGACCGGCCTACCGGCGGGCGTGGGAATCGTCGTGTGATCGCTACGGCGCCTTTGCCGCCCAGGACGTGGAAAGTTCGCTGCGTGCCATGATGATCCTCTGGGGCGGCAAGGAAAACGGGCGCAAGCTCAACGCCGACGCGTTTGCCGCCCAGTTTGTCGAGGAACGCGGGTTCTTTGTTTCACTTCATGAGCTCACCGCCCACTACCCGACACTGTCGCGGCGGGTTTCCGATCTGATGGCCTTGAAAACGGGCGGCGTCGCGCGATCTCCCGACCGGAACCCGCTTGCTTACATCTTCGCCATTTTCATTCCTGGCGGAAACGCTGGCGGCGGAGGCGGTGGACCGGCAGCGGCGATGGTCATGGTGGTGATGATCGGCTTGATGGCCGCCATGGCCATTCCCGCATTCCAAAAAGTTCGGGAGGCTTCGATCGGAAAAGTCTGTCTGAACAATCTGCGCCAGTACTCTGCCGCATTTGACCAGTATGTACTGGAAAACGGCCGCCCGCCCCGGGATTTGACCAAGCTCGTCGGGCCGGGGGCCTTTATCAAACACCCCCTCGCTTGTCCGGCCGGGGGCGAGTACATCATTCCCAGCGGAGCCACATCTGGCGATGAAATCGCGTGCAGCGTTCACGGTACGATGGAGCATTTCTCGCTGCCTCAGTCTCCGTACCCCGCCCGCCGTTAAGGTGCGGCCGCCCTCCTCGATCGCGTCGGCCCCACGCCGCGATCGACCTGCGGCACCTTTCAGCCGACCCAGCTGATCTGCTGGATTTTTCCCGCCAGCGTCACATCCCTGGCGGTAACCTTGCCGCCGGCATCGTGCGTGTTGAGGCGGATGGCGACGCGGTTGTAAACATTGGTCCACTCCGGATGATGGTCCATGGCTTCGGCCTCGAAACCCACGCGAACCATGAAGGACATCGCTTCCCGGAAGCTCTGAAACTGAAACGTCTTGGCCAGCGCGTCACCGTCTCCTGTCCAACCGGGCAGAGCTTTCAGAGCCTCAGTGATTTCCGATGCCATCAGGGGTTTTCCCATGCCCCAAGCAATGCCTCGAATCGCCCCTTGTCAAATTTGCCGGCGGTGACCTAAATCGCCGTTTCGCATGACGTCTCCCGGCTCCGCCCAAATTCCCCAGCACATCGCCATCATCATGGATGGGAACGGTCGCTGGGCCAAGCAGCGCGGACTGCCCCGGCTTGAGGGCCACCGCCGCGGCGTGGAAACGGTCCGGACAGTGGTCGATGCCGCCCGGGAACTGGGGGTGCGCTACATTACCCTGTACGCGTTTTCGGTGGAAAACTGGAAACGGCCGGCCGAGGAGGTATCGGGGCTGATGGGACTGCTCGACTATTTCCTGAAGCGCGAGCTCAACAACCTGATCAAAAACCGGGTTCGCCTGCTCACCATTGGCCGCACGGGCGATCTGCCGGCCAACGTGCAGCGCGAATTGAATCGCGTGATCGAGGCAACGAAGGATTTCACGGAATGGACCCTCGTGCTGGCGCTCAACTATGGCTCGCGCACCGAAGTGGCGGACGCCGCCAAGGCCTACGCGACGGCAGTCAAAGACGGCGCGGAAAAGCTCGACGATTGCTCGTGGGAAAATTTCAGCCGTTACCTTTACACGGCGGCCATTCCCGAACCGGATTTGCTCGTGCGCACCTCGGGCGAACAACGCGTCAGCAATTTCCTGCTGCTGCAGTGCGCCTATTCGGAAATGGTCTTCACCCCGGTCTTCTGGCCTGATTTCGGAAAAGCCGACCTCGAGGCGGCAATCAACGAGTACAACAAGCGCGAACGGCGCTACGGTCTCATCACCGAACAAATCAAATCCGGAACCTGACCGTCGCGGCCCGCCTCTATTTCCCTGTGATCTCACGCATTTTCAGCACCCTGCTCCTCTGGAGCGTCGTCCTCGACAGCCTTTATTTCTTTGGTGCCCATGCCGCCGTCGCCCTGGTCACCGTGCTCTCCGCCCTGACGCTCCACGAGTTCTACGGCATGACGAAAAAGATGGGGCTGCGTCCCTTTCACTGGATGGGAATTTCCGTGGGTGTGGTGATGACGGCGCTGCCGTATTATTTTGTCGTTTATCAGGGTGCCACCGCCATCACCGCGCAAACCATCCCGGTCGTCCTGCTGATTTTCACGTTAATCGCCGCCTGCATCCGCTCGCTGGGTGAGCGGGACACGACGAACCGGGTCGAGACGATTGCCTCCACGGTCATCGGCGTTCTTTACATCCCGTTCATGCTGCAATTCCTGGTCGCGATCCTGATGCGCGACACGGAAGACGTGGAAAGCCTGGTCCTCTGTTTGTGGGTGGTGGCAGTTTCCAAGTTCTGCGACGTGGGCGCGCTGCTCACCGGCATGGCGATCGGCCGCCACAAAATGGCGCCCAATATCAGCCCCAAAAAAACCTGGGAAGGCGCCGTGGGCGGCGTGCTGATCTCATCGGGAGTCGGCGCAACGATTGCCCATTTTGCCGCGGAGTATTTGCCCGTACAACTGACGCCGGCGGTCGCGGCCATGATCGCCGCCCCCCTCGCCATCATCACCATCGTTTCCGACCTGATCGAGTCCGCGGTGAAGCGCCGGGCCGACACCAAGGATACCGGGGCGCTCATTCCCGGGATTGGCGGCGCCTTCGATTTGACCGACAGTCTCATCCTGACGGCCCCGGTGGCGTATTTTATTTTCCTGTTTCTCGGTTGATGATGCCCGTCGCTTTTAACCACGGATGAACACGGTTCGTTTTAACCAAGGGGTCGGATTAAAGACGGTTGGGCCACAAAAAGCGCAAAACAGAATTTCTTCCGTTTTTGCGATTTTCGTGCCTTTTGCGGCCAGGTAATCCGTGGTCCATTTCGCTGAATGAATTCGGCCAGAGCCAACTCGAACAAACGACGCATCGTCCTGCTCGGCGCCACCGGTTCCATCGGTGAAAACACCCTGCGCGTAATCCAGGCCCAAAGCGACCGGCTCGAACTCGTCGGCATCGCCGCGCACGGCAAACACCAGCGGCTCGCGGAAATCGCGCGGCAATTCAAAGTCCCTCATGTGGGTCTCTACGACGAAAAGGCCTATGCAGCGGCTCGCGGCGGATCCGATTTTCCGGCCGGCACCCGGTTTTATGCGGGAGCCTCCGGGCTGGTTGAACTCGCGACGCTGGGAGAGGCGGACACCGTTCTCATCGCCGTGGTTGGAACCGCCGGTTTGCAACCCGCGCTGGCCGCGATTGCCGCGAAGAAGACCATTGCGCTCGCGTCCAAGGAAATCCTCGTGCTCGCCGGGAAATTCATCATGCAGGCGGCGCGGCAGAGCGGCAGTCCGCTCCTCCCCGTCGACAGCGAACATAATGCGGTTTTCCAATGCCTCGAAGGTCACCGCAACAGCGATGTGCGGCGGCTGATCCTGACCGCTTCGGGGGGAGCCTTTCGCGACTGGCCCATGGAGAAACTCGCGGACGTCACGCCCGCCGACGCGCTGAAGCATCCGAATTGGGCGATGGGACCCAAGATCACGGTCGACTCGGCGACCCTTGCCAACAAGGGCCTTGAGTTGATCGAAGCGCAGTGCCTGTTCGGTCTGCGCGCCGGGCAGTGCCAGGCGGTGCTGCACGCCCAAAGCACGGTCCACTGTCTCGTGGAGTTTACGGACGGTTCGCTGCTGGCCCAGTTGTGTCCGCCGTCGATGACCTTCCCCATCCAGCACGCGCTGCTTTATCCCGATCGCGCAGCGGTTGGCACCGACACTGCGCTTTCGCTGGATCGCGCTTTCTCGCTCGATTTCCGGCCGGCGGACGAAACCCGTTATCCCTGTTTGCGCCTGGCCCGCGAGGCAATGACTGCGGGCGGCGTGGCGCCGGCGGTGTTCAATGCCGCGAATGAGGTTGCCGTGGCGGCATTTCTGCAAAAACGCGTGCCGTTCCTTGCGATTCCGCAAATTATTGAACACACTCTCGGGATGATCAGTCCCGTCGAGCCGGCCTCGCTTGACCATGTGCTTGCCATCGACGCCGAAGCCCGGCGCATCGCCCATCAATTTCACGCATAATGTCTTCCTTCCTTTCAGCCTCCCTCGGCAATATCGGGGCGTTTTTTTTAATCGTCCTGTTCTTCGGCAGCTCAATTTTTGTCCATGAACTCGGCCATTTTCTCGCGGCCCGCCGCCGGGGCGTAAAGGTGGTTCGCTTTTCGATTGGCTTCGGTCCGGCGATCTTTGCGTGGAAGGGAAAAGACGGCGTCGAGTATCGCCTCTCCTGGATTCCCATTGGCGGCTACGTCGCTCTGCCTCAACTGGCGGACATGGCCGCCCTGGAGGGTGATTCGGGAGAAGTGGAAAAACTGCCTCCGGTCACCTACGGCACCAAGGTCCTGGTCTTTGTCGCCGGAGCGGTCTTTAACGTGATTTTTGCCCTCGTCCTTTCCACCATCCTCTGGGTGGTCGGCCGTCCCGAGCCGGAAAACGTCACCTCCACCCGCATCGGTTATGTGAGTGAGAAAATTGCCCTTCTCGACAAAACCATTGTGCAAAGTCCGGCGTCCAAGGCGGGGTTGAAAGTCGGCGACACGATCATCGAAATCGATCACGTGCCGGTCCGCAGCTGGATGGACGTGTTAAACCAGATCGTTCTCGGTACACAAACCGACCAGACGGGTGAACGGGTGTCCTTGTTCACCGTCGAGCGGGAGGGAGTGCGCATGAATTTCACCGTCAATCCCGTCCGCACGACCGATGAAAGAGTCCGGAAAGTCGGAATCGATGCGGCCTACGCGGTCATTGTTAAAGACGTCGAGCCCAACACACCGGGGGCACAAATTGGATTCGCCGCGGGTGACCGGATCGAGGCCATCGACGGCAACAAGGTTTGGGGCGTGCCGTCCTTCAGTACGCAAATTTCACCCACGAAGGGCGTTCATCAGGACATCATGGTGTTGCGCGAAGGTCGCGAAGTGCATCTTCCCTACATTTCCCCCGGGAACGGTGCCGACGGGGCGAACTCGTTCCGCGGAATCGATTTCACCACCAACTGGCAGCTTCTGTACCAGACGCCGTTTGCCCAGGTGAAGATGATTTTATCCAATACCTTTCAGACTTTCGGTGCGCTGCTCAATCCCCGTGGAGACGTGGGTCTCAGCAATCTAAGCGGATTCATCGGGATTGGCCGCGGTTTTTGGGACGCGCTCAACTCCGATTATCCCGCCAAATTCGTGATCTGGTTTACCGTGATGATAAACATCAGTCTGGCATTTTTTAACCTCCTGCCGATTCCGGTGCTGGATGGAGGACATATCACCCTCGCCACGATCGCCAAACTCCGCGGGCGCCCGCTCCCGGCATCGTTCATCATGACAACCCAAAGCGTGTTTGTGGTGTTGCTGCTCATGATGATGCTTTATGTGACGGTGTTTGGAGACGTACGCCGGTTGATCAGCGACTTCCGCTCCGAAACACAAAATCGTCCCGCTGCGGAAGCGCCCAAAAAAGCCTTGGAACCAGCCAAACCGTAGTCGGGCCCGGTCAGGCGCCGGGAAAATTTTGTCACTTGTCCCGCCGTCCTTTTCAGGGCTTGTTACTCCCTGACATGTCCTACTGCGCCTCCCGCTTTTCCACGATCCGCCGCCGTACCATCGAAGTAAACGTCGGAGGGGTTGGCGTGGGCGGGGCGAATCCCATTCGCATCCAGTCGATGACGACCAGCGACACGCAGGATGTCGCCGCCACGGTGAAGCAGTCCATCGCGCTCGCGGAGGTCGGTTGCGAAATCGTACGCATCACCGCGCCCAATGTCGCGGCGGCGAAATGCCTGAAGGACATCCGCACGCAATTCAACGCCGCCGGCTTCGGGCAGGTTCCCCTCGTGGCCGACATCCATTTCCTGCCGTCCGCCGCCATGGAAGCGGTCGAACACGTCGAAAAGATCCGCGTGAATCCCGGCAACTACGCCGACAAGAAAAAATTCGCGGTCAAGGAGTACTCCGACTCCGACTACGATCGCGAACTCGAGCTGCTGCATGAATCGTTTTCTCCCCTGGTGAAACGCTGCAGGGAACTGGGCCGCGCAATGCGCATC
>JBEHXD010000257.1:0-7539 GCA_048498875.1 Verrucomicrobiota bacterium | reverse complement strand
GGACGAAGCACTTGCCGCCCTTGGCACGATAATTGGCGCACATCCGCTTCGCGCTCGACTGGTCGAAGCCTGACGGCTCGCCTTTCAAATCCGAAGACATCCAACAGCCCGAGCAAACCCTCGATCTCTGGGCGGGCGTGATCACCAGCCATTATCAGTTGGGCGGCGTTCCGGTAACTGTGACGACCGCCTGCGATCCCGATCACGACACCGTGGCCGTGAAAATCGTCTCCGATCTCGTTGCCCGCGGAAAACTCGGTGTCCGCTTCGGTTTCCCCGCGGGATACGACAATTCGGTGAAGCTCACTCCGCCACTGGATTGGAGCCATCCGGAAACCCACAAAACGATTATCGCAACCCGCGCGCCCCAACGCATGGACCTGCTCCGTACGGTCGGCTCCACTGACTATCGCGTCGCGATCACGTGGCAGGGATCGGCCGCTTTTTCTGAAAGCGAAACGCATCAGTTTTCATTAAAATCCTCTTCAGGAGAAAACTCCCTGTCCTTCACCTGCACTTTTTCCCCGCACGCGATTTCCGCGGATCAGATCCGTTCCACCGCTGACGTGTTCGCGCAAAGCGCCCAACACTGGTCGGCCTACTGGCAACACGGAGCGGCAGTCGATTTTTCGGGCAGCACCAACCCGCGCGCCAACCAGCTCGAGGAGCGGATCGTTCTCTCCCGCTATTTGATGGCCGTCCAGATGGCTGGTGACGTTCCCCCTCAGGAAACGGGGCTCACGTGCAGCACGTGGTACGGCAAACATCATTCCGAGATGATCTGGTGGCACACCGCCCAGTTTGCCCTGTGGAACAATGATCAATTGCTGGAGAAAAACCTATCGTGGTTTCAATCCCAACTCCCCGCCGCCCGCGCGCTGGCCGCAAGTCGCGGACTGAAAGGTGCGCGGTGGGCGAAAATGACCGGTCCCGAAATGCGCGAAAGCCCCGGAGGGAATCCGCTGATCATCTGGAACCAGCCGCATTTGATTTATCTTTGCGAGTTGCTTTATCGCAACGATCCCTCGCCCGCCGTCCTCGGCAAATATCGCGACCTCGTGCAGGAAACCGCCGACTGCCTGGCGACGATGGTTCATTTCAATCCCGACAAAGGCGTCTACGAACTGGGCCCGCCCCTCTGGATCGCACAGGAGATCTACGATCAGGCCACCAGTCAGAATCCCTCGTTCGAACTCGCGTACTGGCGCTGGGCCCTGGGCGTCGCGCAACAATGGCGCCAGCGCCTCGGGTTGCCTCGCGATGAGCATTGGGATCACGTCATCGCCCATCTCGCTCCACTCCCACAAAAGGACGGCAAGTACGTGGCGCTCGGTTCCCATCCGGACACCTGGGACAACATCGACAGCCGTCACGACCACCCCACAATGCTCGCCCCCCTGGGTATTCTGCCCGGCGGACCGGACGTCGACCGACCCACGATGGAGCGCACCCTGGATGCCGTCCTGGCCAATTGGGACTGGAAAACGAAAATTTGGGGCTGGGATTACCCCATGATCGCCATGACGGCGACGCGACTCGGCCGGCCGGATACGGCCGTGGAAATCCTGCTGCGGGAAGGACCCAACAATCACTATTTGCCCAACGGACATTGTCCCCAGCGCAGCGACGAGAAACTCACCAAGGACGCTCCCCTTGGTGCCCGAAAACGGGAGATCGCCGTCTATCTGCCCGCAAACGGCGCTTTCCTCTCCGCCGTGGCCCTGATGGTTGCCGGCTGGGACGGTGCTCCGCGCCCCACTCCCGGTTTTCCCGCGGACGGATCGTGGGTGATCCGTTACGAGGGCCTTAAGCCGTTGCCCTGAAGAACTCCTTCCCCTTACTGTCCGAGTTTGCAGACATCGCCACTCTGGCTGATTTGTCATGCATCGGAACATATCTCCCCGCCCCATGATTAATTCACGTTTTGCCGCCTGTCTTTTATTCGTTGGTCTGTTTTTTAGCGCCAGCTATGCCGCACAGCTCGCGGACTTTTCCTCCTGGCCGGCGGGCGCGTCTCCCACCGAGGTCGGCGAACGGGTCGCGAAAAACTTTCTCGCCCGTCAGTTCCAGTGGCAGACCAATCCCAAGCGCACATTGGTAATCTACCCTGAGATCTGTGCGTGGTATGGTTCGCTCACTTATGCTGAGCTCGCCGGCAACAAGCCACTGACTGCCCAGCTGGTCGCGAAATATGACATTCTTCTTTCCGGGGAAGGGGCCACCAAAATCTCCTCACGCGATCACGTCGACGATCGCGTTTTCGGCGCCGCCCCGCTGGAAATTTACCGTCAGACCAAGGATGAAAAATTCCTCGTCGCCGGTCGCACGCTCGCCGATGCCCAATGGAATGCACCCACGGCGGACGGCATCACGCACGAGGCCCGGTACTGGATCGACGACATGTACATGATCACGCTGTTGCAGGTGCAGGCTTACCGCGCCACCGGCGATCACAAGTACATCGATCGCGCAGCGCTGACCATGGCCGCCTACCTGGCCAAGCTCCAACAACCGAATGGCCTTTTCTTTCACGCACCCGATTCGCCGTTCTATTGGGGTCGCGGCAACGGTTGGGTGGCCGCTGGTCTGACCGAATTGTTGCGGGAACTTCCAAAGGACCATCCCCAGCGCAAAGCGATCGTGGACGGTTATCACAAAATGATGACCGCACTGCTCGCCACTCAAGGCGCGGATGGGATGTGGCGCCAGCTGCTCGACAAACCGGAAACCTGGGCGGAAACTTCCTGCACGGGCATGTTTACCTTTGCCTTTGTGACCGGCGTGAAAAATGGCTGGCTCGACGAAAAGAGCTACGCGCCCGCCGCTCGCAAGGCGTGGCTGGCGCTGGTCGCGAAACTGGATGCGGACGCCAACGTTCAGGACGTATGCGTGGGCACCAACAAAAGCCACCAGGAGACGAAGAGCGATGACTTGAAGGTACAGTATGACTTCTACGTTGCGCGCAAGCGCGCCACCGGTGACCTTCACGGGCAATCCCCCATCCTCTGGACCGCGTCCGCCTTGTTGAGATAAGTCCGGCGCCATCGGATATAAGATCCGTCGACCGGAGTGCCGCTTTTGTGCGTGCCGTCCGCGGATCGGTGCAGTCATAGTTGGATTTCATGGGCTACTGTCGTACTTTCTCCACGTTGGGTTGCCCCGAATTCACGTTGGACGAGGTGATCGCACTTGCCGGGCGGCACGGAATCGACGCCGTCGAATTGCGGGCACTCGGGGGACAACTCGACCTGCCCCGTTATCTCAGCGAACACTTTCATTCTCCCACGGAGCTCGCGGCGCGGATGCGCGACTCGTCCGTGAAAATCATCGCGTTTGACACCTCGTTCAAATTGATCGGACACGAGGCCGCGGACCGAACCGCCCTTCTTGAATTTGTGCCTTGGGCGGAGGCTCTCGGGATAAAATACCTGCGGATTTTCGACGGCGGCACCGCGGGCACCCCGCAGGAAATTTCCCTCGCCGAAGAAGGCTATCGCTGGTGGCAGGAGATCAGAAAAAACCATGGCTGGACCACCGAGCTGATGGTGGAAACCCACGACGCATTTGTCACTACCGCCGCAATCCAACGCCTGCTGAAGACGATCCCGGATTTAAGTCTCCTGTGGGATGCTCATCACACGTGGAAAAAAGGCGGGGAAGATCCGCTTCAAACGTGGAATGCACTGAAAAACCACATCGTTCACATCCACCTCAAGGACAGTATCAGCGAACCTTCCGCCAAACATCCCTTCACCTACGTTCCGCCGGGCGAAGGGGAATTTCCCGCGAAACCGCTGTGTGATCGACTGCAGGCGGAATTCCAAGGCGCCGTTTGTCTCGAGTGGGAAAAAATCTGGCATCCCTACCTCGCCCCCTTGGAGGTGGCCCTCTCTTCCGCCACCCGCCATCAGTGGTGGTGAGCACACGCGTGACCCTTCACGTCCGCTCCTTGGATTTCTCGCCGGTAAACCATCGGCCTTCCACCATTGTCACCCGCGGATTCTGTTCGAAACCCACCTCGCCCCGCTGAACCTGACCCGCGAGCAAATCGACGGCGGTTTCCCCGATGATGCGCGGATGCTGATGCACTCCCGGTCGCGGGTCCGCACCAGAATGATCGAGCAGGCAAATCTTGAGACTGGTCCCAAAAAACGGGCCGAGCAGCGATCCGATCAGGCCGGCCGAATCCTCGGCCGTGAGAATGACGTCGGGCCGGTATTTCTTAGCCCAGGATTGAACCGTCCTCTCCAGGTTCCGGGGTTGATCGGCATCGAGCGTCACCACCGGAACCATCGCAAACTCGCCCAGCTGCTGCTGGAGCGCCAGCGCGGCCTGGTAGGCGAAGTTGACCCGGCGCACGAGATTGCCGGTGAGCACCAGGCCGGGACGCCGGTGGCCAAGGCGGTGAAGCTGCGCGAGTGCCAGCGTGATATTGTGCTGATGAAACGGGACGACACGGTTTACGATCAGGTTCTGGGCGGAATAGGTCGCCGCCACGATGGAAAACTGGGACCAATCCAGCAGTTGCGCACAATCCTCCATCTCCGGAAGCGGCGGGATCAACACCCCCCGGATCCCCCGGCTTTTAAGCATGGTTGTGAGCCGGGTCTGGCTCAACTCCGCGGTGTCCACGTTAAACAAATCGACCGCGTAGCCCAGTGATGCCGCCCGACTCCTGGCGCCGGCGATCACATCCGCAGTATAGCGGTGCGTCGCGGGATGGGCCTCATGGGAAAATGAAATGAAGCCCAGGGTCGCCTGGTAGGACGGCATGCGTTTGGCCCGCAGGAGGTGCATCAGCCGCCCGATTTCCGGATGCGGCACATAACCCACTTTTTTCGCCGCCCGCTTTACCTTCTCACGTGTAGCCGCCGGAATTTTCGGATTATTGCGCAACGCATAGGAAACAGTCATGAGCGAAACCCCCGCCGCGCGGGCGACATCCGCCAGGGAGGCACGCCTCCGCAACGAGGGGGAACCCGCAAAAGATTTGGTTTTTATGCTCAACCGGAAAGTCTGCCTTGAATAAATGGTTTTCTCCCGGAGATCAATCCCGGTGTAGGATAAACCGAGGGGACGCTCGCGTGGGTCGCCGATCCCCGGCTCTTTGCCTGCACCGCCCGCCTGCCTTTCAGTCCGGCGCAACCCCTCCCACCCTTATGAACCGTTGCTTCGATCTACGCCGGTGTCTTTTCCGCACCGTGAGTTTGCTTGCCTGTGCCACTCCCGCGTTTGCCCAAACCACCACGCCAACGCCAGCGGCGGCCAACCCCAGCGGTGAAACCGTGGTGCTGACCCCTTTCACCGTGAACTCGAACCGGGACGTGGGCTTCGTGGCCGCGAGTTCCCTCGCTGGCGGCCGGCTGGCGACCGATTTGAAAGACACGCCCGCCTCCTACTCGGTGCTCACCCGGGAGTTCATCGATGCGCTCAACATTTCCGATCTTTCGAACGCCACGAAATGGACGGTCAACGCCAACAATGTGAATGACGACGGCCGTGGCGTGATCTTCGCGGACGAGTTGGGCACCAAACTCAGCTTCCGCGGCGTGCAAAGTACCGGCACCACGGTCAGCCAGCAACAGATCGATTTCTTTCCCGTTTATTACGACTTCGACAGCTACAATCTGGAGCGCTTCGATTTCGCCCGCGGCCCCAATTCCATCCTCTTCGGCGCCGGCTCGAACGGCGGCACGCCCAACGCCATGGCCAAGCGCGCCAACGTCGATCACGCCTTCTCCGAAACGAAGCTGACGTACGGCTCGTGGGGTAATGCCCGGGCCACCATCGACGTCAATCAGCCCATCACCAAACAAATCGCCGCCCGCGTTAATCTCCTCTGGCAGGACGCCGACACGTGGCGCGACCGCGAATTCAACAAGAAGAAAGCCGGTTCCATCGCGCTCAGCTACCAGCCGTTTGAACACACCCAGATTCGCGCCAACGCCGAGGCCGGCCAGTTCAAGCGCAACGTCGCGCTCGCGACCGACGGCGACCGCATTTCCGGTTGGGACGGTGTCACCACTTTCTCTGGCGTGCAACCCGTCGCCACGTTGCCCGGCAACGCCAATGCCGTCGGTATCACCCGCAATGGTTCATCGACCGCCGCTTATCCCGTTTATATTCCGGGGCTCGGCCTGATGAATTGGGCCAACACCGCCGCGACCCTGGGCGGCAACGCGAACGGCGCCGTGCCCATCGGCGGCCAACTCGTCACCGGTGCCGGAGCCAACTACGCCGGCGGCCCGATCATCGACACACTGAACATTCCCGGAAACGCCTTCAACCTTGCGACCGGTGGTTCGAGCTTCCGCATTCCCGGTCGCGACTACACGCCAGGCACGACCGATCGCGCTGCCTTCATCCAGGACTACAAGAACTACACCGTGACCGTAGATCAGCAGGTGGGTGAGCACATTTTCCTGAATGCCTCGGCTAATTACACGAAGGGCGAAAAGACCACCGACTACACGGCGGTGCGCGGGCTTAACGATGTCTACATCGACATCAACAAGACGCTTCCCTCCGGCGCCGCCAATCCGAACTTCCTCGTGCCTTACGATGAATCGGTCCGCTTTTTGAATCTCACGAATTTCGCCGCCCACGGTTATCGCGGCAGCGCCGCCTTCGTGTTCAACAACACCCGCTGGGGCGATTTCCGCATGAACCTCGAGGTCGGTGAAAATCTCTACACCACCCCGCGCATCCAGTATGTCGACGCCATCAAGGATCCAACACTCGATTCCCGCGACTGGGCAGCCAACAATCTCGTCCGTTACCGCTACTACTGGAATAACAACAGCCGTCCGGAGGACGATCTCGGCACCCTCGCACTGACCGATCCCATCGGGGGCAACCGCAGCGTCACCACCGGACTGCTTCTCGATTCGACCCGCCAGAACAACACGAGCCGCACGATCGCCGATTTCAAGTACGCACAGGCGGCCTTCAATGCGAATCTCTTCCACGGCAAACTCAACCTCCTCGGAGCGCTTCGTCGCGACGACTATAACAGCCAGGCCGATCAAAGCCTCTACCGCCGCGATTACGCGACCGGTTGGGACGGCGTCTCCTATCTGTACCGTCCCCGCCCGCCGGCTGATTATTTCACTCTGCAATACACGCCCAAAAATTCCGCGGGCGTTGCCACCGGGGCTCCCACCAACGCGATCACCCGTCCGCGCGACGGCAACGGCAATGCACTGCCGCAATACGCGAACGACCGCTTCCAGAGCGATTACTCGTCACCCGTCGTCAAGGGACAGCTCAACACTTATTCCGTCGGCGGCGTTTATCACGTCACGCCGTGGGTGAGCGCTTTCCTCAATTACGCGGAAACCTACAACCCGCCTTCCCCATCGGTTCGCATCAACGGCCTGGTGTTCGATCCGCTTACCTCCACCGGTTGGGACACCGGCCTGCGCTTCAACCTGCTGGGCGAAAAACTTGTTTTCACGGCCACTTATTACACCGGCAAGCAGGAGAACGTCACGGTTGGCACCGGCACGGGTGACGGCCTCGCCTTCGCGGTCCCCGGCT
>JBEHXD010000256.1:0-7579 GCA_048498875.1 Verrucomicrobiota bacterium | reverse complement strand
CTCCTCAAGCTTGGCGGCGGATCCGAGAATTTCCGACAGGTCGACGGTGGTGACACTGATCCCGTTGCGTTCGAGAATTTTTTCCGAATAGCGCACCGTGTTGAATGCGCCCGGCCGCGCACCGACGGCGCCGAGGCGGACCTTGCGCAGGCCCTGCACGACGCGGCATACGGCAACGAAATTGAGCAGGTCGGTCCGGAAGGAGGCATCGAGCGGACGCACGACGTGCTTGGTCGTGAGCGAATACGCGATGCCCGCTTGGCGCAGATTATTGCAGACGGAAATCTTGCCGCACCACGCATCGCGACGGCGGATGACGTCCAGCTTGTCCAGATCGTCCGGATAACCCTGCACGAGGACAGGGACATTGAGGCCGGCGAGCTTGAGCGTGTCCGCCACGCCTTTTTCGTCGCCAAAGTTGGGCAACACCACGAGCACCCCGCTGATGCGATCGCGATTCCGTCGGAAAAGATCGGCACATTTGCGCGCATCCTGGTGGGTTTCGACGCCGCCCAGTTTGGTCTCCGCCTCACCGAGCATGACGGCTTCAAGACCAAGTTCGCCAAAGAGCTTCACGATCTCAGCCCGGGCGTCGGGCACCAGCCGGTCGGGAAAGAAATCGCGATTCCCGAAAATGACGCCGAGGGTGGAAACAGAATTTTTCATGAGAAGGGGAAAAACGTCCATTTCCTGCCGTCGGAGACGACGGGAAACGGCGCACGTGGGGTGAGTGTGTGGGATCAACGACCAGTGGCCGGCGACGGGGGAAAGTGTAGGTTATTTTTCACGCTTCTTCTTCCCCTTTTCCGCCTATTTCATACGGTATTCTAAGACACGCCCCATCAGCCGGCGCGCGGCGAAAAAAATTTACCCTGCCCCATTATTTAGTTCTTGCTTAATTAAGTTTATGCTTAATTAATGACGGTATGCAAAGCCTCGCCGCCATCGCCGATCCGACCCGACGCCGCATTATCGAGCTGCTCGCCCAGCGCGAGCGCACGGCCGGCGAGTTGGTCGAGGAATTCGACATGAGCGCCCCGGCCATCTCGCAGCATTTGAAAGTGCTGAGGGAAGCCGGCCTGGTAAGCGTGCGCGCTGAAGGCCAGTCCCGCATCCAGTCGCTCAATCCCAAGGGTCTCGATGAACTGGGTGAATGGCTGGAAAAGACCCGCAGCTTTTGGTCCCGCAACCTCGATGCCCTGGAGCGTGAGCTTCGGGCCGACGACGAAAGAAAAAAGAAAAAGTCTCCATGAAATCCAACGAAGAATTAGGCAAATTCAAGGGACGCGCCGAGGTCCGCCTCGTGCGCACCCTACCCGGTCCCATCGAACGTGTATGGGAATATCTCACCGACCCGGAAAAGCGGGCCCGTTGGTTTTGCGGCGGCGCACTCGAACAAAAGGCGGGCGGCAAAGTCGAGTTCGCCATGCACCACAAGAACATCGCCCCCGGTGAAAAACCACCGGCCAAATACGCCCACGTGCAGGATCCCGGCGTAACTTTCGACGGACGGGTGCTCCGCTGCGAACCACCCCGGCTGCTCGCCTACACGTTTGGCAGCGACGATTCCGAAGTGACTTTCGAACTCACTCCGCAGGGGAAACAGGTGTTGCTGGTCCTCACCCACCGCACGAGCGGCGAAGAGGAACAGGCCGAACTCACCAACTACGCGTCCGGCTGGCACACGCACCTCGCCATGCTCATTGCCCTTCTGGAGGAAACTCCCCGTCCGAAATTCTGGGCCACCCACGCCAGACTGCTGGCCGACTACGAAAAGCTCCGGCCCACCTCGTGACCGAACCCAACCGTTAGCGCTAAAACCCGGCCCGGCGCCGGGGAATATCCCCGATACTTTTTAAGTAGGAATCAACCAAGGCTACCGCCTTGCCCCAATCCTGCCCTATCCGTCAGAAAATCAAAACCGCCCAACGGCACTGTCCAAATCCCACCATGAAAAAAAATACCATGAAAAATCCCGCGATTGTCTCCCCTGAAAAATGGCTCGCAGCCCGCCGTGAACTGCTGCGCGATGAAAAAGAACATACCCGCGCCGGCGACCGCCTGGCCGCCCGACGCCGCGAACTTCCGTGGGTCAAAATCGACCAGGCCTACCAGTTTGAATCGCCCGCGGGACGTTTGTCGCTCGTGGACCTGTTCGACGGCCGCAGCCAGCTCGCGATTTATCATTTCATGCTCGGTCCTGGCTGGGAACAGGGCTGCAAGAGCTGCTCCTACATCGCCGATCATCTCGAACCCATGGTGGTTCATCTGCGGGCCCGCGACGTGACCCTCGCCCTCGTGTCCCACGCCCCGCTCTCGGACATCACGCCGTTCAAGGAACGAATGGGTTGGGAAATTCCCTGGGTGTCCTCGCACGGCAGTGGTTTCAATCAGGATTACCACGTCTCCTTTACCGCGGAGGAAATCGAACGGGGCAACGTCGAGTACAACTACAACCGGATGGATTTTCCCCAAACGGAAGCGCCCGGATTGAGCGTGTTCGCCAGGGACGCGAAGGGCGAAGTCTATCACACTTATTCCACATTCGGTCGCGGCGTGGAGCAGTTCATGGGCACGTACACGGTGCTCGACCTCGTGCCGAAGGGTCGCGACGAGGATCCGGAGGCGCCGATGAGCTGGGTTCGTCACCACGATCGCTACGAGCCAACCGCCAATGTCCTCGCCGCGCGCTAAGTTTTCCCGCCACATCGTCCGCTGGTATTGGCCCGCGGCGATGTTCGCGTTCGCGCCCAAATGTGCGCTCTGCCTGCTGGCTTACGCCGGTATCGGAGCTGCATTCGGACTCGGCGGTCCCGAAATTTGCGGCTCTGCCACGGGAAGCTCCAGTGGGTTGATGAGCTTTCTGCCCTGGCTTGGCCTTGTGAGTGGAATCGTCGCCTTTTGTTATGTTGCCGGCCACTGCCGACAGAGTCCCACAACCCTTTCCCTGGCGGCGTCTCCGGTCTTCAACCGGAACACCTTTTCCCACTCAGGTGGTAACCGTGAGGGTTGATTCGGCCCGGGCCAGAGCGGCCCGCAGTTCCTGCAATCGCAGCGGCTTGGTCATGTAGTCGTTCATACCCGCGGCAAAACACTTCTCGCGATCACCCTGCATTGCATTCGCCGTCATCGCGATGATCCTGATCCGTTCATTGGCGGCGTCTTCCCGGATGATTCGGGCGGCTTCGTAACCGTCCATTTCCGGCATCTGGCAATCCATCAAAATAATGTCGTAGCGCTTGTTTTTCGCCGCCTCGACCGCCTTCGCTCCGTTGGCGGCCACGTCCGCGGCAAGCCCGAGCTTTTTCAACTGCAGCAGCACCACCTGCTGGTTGACGAGGTTGTCTTCGGCCACCAGGACCTTCAGCGTCGCAAACGACGGGTCCTGGGGGTTGGTTTTCGTTTTCAAGCGTTCCGCCGGTTCCGTCTGCTCGCTCGCCAGCGGGAACACCGCCGTAAACCAGAAAGTCGACCCTTCGCCGGGTTTGCTTTCGACGCCAATGGCTCCTCCCATCAGATCCACGATCTGCTTGCAGATCGCCAGCCCCAAGCCCGTGCCACCGTAGCGGCGCGTGGTGGATGCGTCGGCCTGACTGAACGGACGGAAAAGACGGTTGATGGCTTCCTGGTCGATGCCGACTCCGGAATCCTTGATCTCGAAACGCAGACCGGCGCCACCATTTGAATTTTTCTCGGTTGCGACCGTGATGACCACGCCACCCTTGGCGGTGAACTTGATCGCATTGCCGAGCAGATTGACCACCACCTGCCGGAGGCGTCCCGGGTCGCCCTTGATGAAGCGAGGCACATCCCGGGCAATCGACAGCGTGAGGGAAATTCCCTTTTCTGATGCGCGGGCCTTCAACAAACCGACCGGTTCCTCGAGGCAACGCCAGAGGTTGAAATCAACGTTTTCGAAATGAAGTTTGCCCGCCTCAATCTTCGAGAAATCCAGGATGTCATTCAGGACGGTGAGCAGCGATTCGGCGCTGTTGCGAATGGTCTGCGCGTAGTCGCGCTGCTCGGAACTGAGTCCGGACTCGAGGAGGATGTTGCTCATCCCGATCACGCCGTTCATCGGGGTGCGAATCTCGTGGCTCATGTTCGCCAGGAAAATGCTCTTGGAATCGGCGATCGCGTGCGCGGCGTCACGGGCCTGCCTCAACTCGCTTTCGATCTGCTTGCGGGCACCGATGTCGCGGGCAATGGCCAGAAACGCCGTCTGCTTTTCCTCCGTTTGCACGAGACAGGCATTCACCTCCGTCCAGAGGGAATCGCCCTTTTTGTTTTTCAGGCGCAGTTCGACGCAGGCCGGACCGCGGGAGCAGTTCGCGATCAATTCCGAGACCACTTTCGTCGCCTCCGGCTGATCGAGGGAAATGATCGAGTGAAGGCTCATGCCCACAAGTTCAGCTCCGCCGTAACCCAACAGACGCTCGCCCGCGGGATTGATCGAGGTGATGAATCCCTCGGGATCAAAGGCAAAAATCGCATCGCTGGCATTGGAGACGATCGCACGATTATGCGCCTCGAGGTTGGCCTCCTTCTGGAGTTTAACCCGGATCAAGTCGGTCTGCTGTTGCACGCGCCGGCGCAACGAGATTGCCCAGGCAAAACCAAGCCCCATGCTGACCAGCAAGATCGCCGTGACCGCAAAAGCACGGACCGGGGTCCACCACGAGGGAGTTTCCAGGACCGTGATATCGCTCAGCACCCGCAGCCGGAGATTGAAATTGCGCGCCTGCTTGCCGTCATCGCGCAGCACTTCGTAGACGCCCAGCAGCCGCACACGCGAGCCGGGAGCGATGCCGGCGGGTAATTGTCCGTGGTTTTCGCCAGCCAGGGTCGCGGTGAACTCACCGTCCCCGCCTTTGACGAACACCCGCGTGCCTTCCGCGTCGACCGATGTACTGAGGATTTTTCCAGAAATGGTCACAAGGACGGAATCCAACTCCTCAAAAACCGGTTGCGCCGACTTGAGATCCACCGGCTTCGGCTCGGCCTGCGATTCCAGCTTGCGATAAACTGATTCGCGCAGGATCACGCGACCGGCATCGCGGCCGGGCAGTCCGGTGACTTCAATGTAATCGCCCGGCTGCAATGGCGTGGTCTGCTCGGAGCGAAGCAAAAGTCCCTCGGCGCCATCCTGTATGACGACGTAGCGGCCGGGCAGTGCATAAGTCACGACACCCTTCACCCGCGACCAGTAGTTCGCGGTGGAATTCACGCGGAATTGCCGCAGAGCGGCGATGCTGGTCAGCGGTTCTGCAAAGGGATCCGCCTGTGCGACCCGTTCCACCCGGAGGTCGTCGGAAGTGGTCGACAGGATTTCGATCGTGGTCAACTGGCGGCGCTTGTTCGCGATCGCACGGCAAACGCCGCTGACGGAAACAATCGATCCCTGCAGATAGTGCAGCGCAGGATCTTTCGAAACCCGCACGGTAAAGGAGCCGGTTTGCGTGCTCAGGAGCAGCACGGTCCAAAAATCTTCTTCACTCACCTTCTGCACGTGACCGCTCAACTCGACAATTTGTCCTTCTTCCAAGCCGGTCATCGCCTGTTCGAGCGTGAGTTTTTTCGGCTGGGGCAGAAGGACCGAGCCGATTTGCTCGGCTTTTTCCATTTTGAGTTCCGGTGCAAAGGGGCCCGCAACCGTCACTCCGGTTACTTTCATCTGGCTGTTGGCCTTCATGGTGTCGCCCACCTTGGAGCTCAGCTGCACCCGGATGGTCCCGCTATTGTCGTGCAAATAGACAAAATCGGCGTTGGGGCTCGACCAGATGATCACGCCCGTAATTGAAGCCGGCAAATGCTTGTCCGCTTCCAACGGTGAAAGCGCCAGAATCTGGTCCGCCATCCAAAATCCCGCTCCCACGCTGGCCGCCGCCTGTTTTTTCTGGGCGATCACCTCCGGCAAAGCCCGGCGGACGATGCCGCGGCGAAGCAACCAGTCGGCACTCGAAGCGTACGGATCGCCGAAGGCCTCGACCCAGTCGCCCGGCACCAGGGGCAGCGTCTGCACCGTTTTCACGATCACTTCCCCGGTTTCGTCACGAACGACCACATTTTGTCCCAACACGACCGAACGCACCTGCCCGGCGATCCGGGTGCGGTGATTATTTTGCTGGGTCAGCACCACGAGGCGGTTGATCGGTTCGATCGGAATCTCGAAGCGCGGATCGTTTTCCGGGTTCGTCAGAAAAACCACGTCTTCGGGTTTCGCGACCCACAGATCGATGTCGAGAATACCGCTTTGGGGATCATTGCGACCCACGTAGATTCCCGATACCTTGACTCGCGCGCCGGGGCGCAGGCCCATGAGTTTCGGCTGCGGAGACCAGTGATAAAGATGCACCCGGTAACTCCCGGCGACCAGGAGAAGCTCCCAGTGCTGATGATCACCCTGATCAATACGCTCCTGGTCGACCGTGGCCTCAAAAGTCACCACGCGCGCCTGGAATTTCATAAAGTCCGCCAGCTGTCCATTCGCCTGC
Source organism: Verrucomicrobiota bacterium (assembly GCA_048498875.1). Classification (GTDB taxonomy): domain Bacteria; phylum Verrucomicrobiota; class Verrucomicrobiia; order Opitutales; family Opitutaceae; genus Lacunisphaera. The sequence goes on along the minus strand of JBEHXD010000256.1, from coordinate 1,085 downwards.
ATCGGCGTCGCGGGAACATCATGCTCGAGAATCGTGATTTTCAGTGTGTCCGCCAGAAGCCCTTTGCGCGGGACCACCGTCCCTTCGACCAGTACGCGGTCGCGCGAGCGAAACGGCATGGGACCGGCGCACGGCATGTAGCCACCGAGCACCGCGCCCGATTCCGCCCAAAGATGATTCCAGCCTCCATCATAGTAATCGATGATCATCTCCAGCTTGATCGGGCGGGCCTGATCACGGACGCCTTCACGCCAATATTCGTCAAACGTCGTGATGACGACATTGGCCGGATTCTCCGGAGCCGCGACCGGAACGGGGGACGCAATCGGGGCCGGATTGGTCTGTGCCGAAATCCAGCCGCAAGCCAACGCCAGGACGAAACGCAAAAAACGTCTCAGTCCTACCGCGTATCGATAGGCAATGGGCAACTCACGCATGTCGTAATTATCCATTTCATCGTCCCAAACCGCGGTTTTCGTAGCCGTTTTAACAAAATATCCGCACGAGTCATCTCTTTCTTTAAGAGAATCTTCACAACCGAATCACATTGCGATTAACTCTCGGAATTGCGGCAAATTAGCCTGGGTACCAGACGACCCGCGGATCTGCGGCTGGACGCTGATAGTCGAACGCCGAATCCGTCATCAAACGCAGTTCGTAGCGCGGGCGCCAGCCGAGCAGGAATTTCGCCTTCGAATTATCCAGCCAGGTGGAGTGAAACGCGGTGGTCACTTTTACCGGAGACAGTCCGCGCGTGCGCGACAGGTAGTCGCCGAGCTGACCGTAGTCGACCGGTTCATCCATGCAGACATTGAACGTTTCGCGTTTGGCGCGCGGGTGATCAAGCGAAAGCACGATGGCGCTAACCAGATCCTCGACGTGAACGAAGTTTCGTTTCACCGGCACGCCTGCCGGATCGAGCATTACGGGCACGGCACCAGTGCGGACATATTCCGCCGCTTTTTCCACACCGACCAGATCGCACCAGCGCGGCCCGCCGAACACGTCGGGGCCGAAGGAAAGCTGCTGCTTGAAATCGTCCTTTTCCATGATCCACGGCGCGCGCAGGCAGCAACCGTTCAAAT
>JBEHXD010000255.1:0-7598 GCA_048498875.1 Verrucomicrobiota bacterium | reverse complement strand
TGAAGAGGCCCAATTGCGCTCGGCGGAGGCGAACATGGGCTGGGTGAAGGCGAATCTCGATCGGTCCACCGATCTCCTGCAAAAAACCGCGATCTCCAAGTCCGACTTCGATCTTGTCGATGCTCAGTACAAGCAATCCGTCGCCCAGGCGGACGCCATTCGCGCCGTCATTGCGAAAAAGACGATTCGTGCACCGTTTGCCGGACGCCTCGGCATTCGCCAGGTCAATCTCGGCCAGATTCTCAAGGAGGGTGACCCGGTGGCATCGCTGCAGACGCTTGATCCGATCTACGTAAACTTCTCGTTGCCCCAGCAACGTATCGCCTCCCTTGCCCCGGGAACGCCGATCCGTGTGAGCACTGACGCTGCGCCGGGAAAATCCTTCGAGGGCAAAATCACTGCGGTGAACCCGGACTTGGATCCCATCACGCGGTCCGTGCGCGTCCAGGCCACGCTGCCGAATTCCAATGAGCAATTGCATCCGGGTATGTTCGCGAGCGTCGATGTCGTGTTGCCGACCAAGCAGGATGTGCTGGTCATTCCCGCCACGGCGGTGCTTTATGCCCCGTACGGCGATTCGGTTTACGTCGTCGAGAAAAAGAAAAACGACAAGACGAACCAGGAGGAAACGGTCCTGCGGCAGCAATTGATCCGGGTCGGCACGACTCGCGGCGATTTCGTTACCGTGGTCGACGGCCTCAAGGCGGGTGATTCGGTCGTGACGAGCGGTGTCTTCAAACTTCGCCCGGGCGAGCCCGTGATGGTCGACAACAAGCTTGCTCCCAAGGCGGAGCTCAATCCGAAACCGGACAACACGTGATTGCCGTTCTCGTTTTACGAAACGCATTGCGTCCTTCCGCATGAAAAATTCCTCCTTCACCGATCTCTTTATCTTCAAGCCGGTCATCGCGATTGTGGTGAGCGCGGTCATCATTATCGCTGGCATCCAGTCGTGGCGCTCGCTTTCGATCCGGCAGTACCCGCGCAGTGAAAATGCGTCAGTGGTTGTGTCCACGGTCTACGTGGGTGCCAACGCCGATCTCGTGCGTGGATTCGTCACCACGCCGCTGGAGCAGGCGATCGCATCGGCCGATGGCATCGATTACATCGAGTCGAAGAGCCTGCTGGGTTATTCGATGATCACGGCGCGCCTGAAGCTCAATTTCGACCAGACGAAGGCGCTCGCGGACATCACCGCCAAGGTCAACCAGGTCCGCAATAACCTGCCGCCCGAGGCGGAGGTGCCTTCCATCAGTGTGCAGTCCGCGGATTCGAGCGTCGCGGCCGCGTACCTGAGTTTCTCTTCCCAAATTCTTTCGCAGGCGGAAATCACCGATTACCTCACCCGTGTGGTGCAGCCCCGGTTGTCTTCCGTGCAGGGTGTGCAGCGCGCTGACGTCCTCGGCGCCCGCACCTTTGCCATGCGGGTTTGGCTCAAGCCGGACAAAATGGCGGCGCTCAATCTGAGCCCGGCCCAGGTTCGAGCTGCACTGAATGCAAACAACTATCTGGCGGCCGTCGGCAGCACCAAGGGCTCGCTCGTGGCCGTGAACCTGACGGCCAACACCGATCTGCACTCCGTCGACGAGTTCAAGCGACTGGTGGTTCGCCAATTCAACGATACCACGGTGCGCCTGGAGGATGTCGCGGATGTGGAATTGGGTGCCGAAGATTACGACACTCGGGTTCGCATGACCGGCCAGACGGCCGTGTTCATGGGGATTTTCCCGCTGCCGGATGCCAATACCATCGATGTCGTGAAGCGCTGCCGGGTTGAGCTCGACGCCATCAAGCACGACATGCCGTCGGGCCTGGAAGCCGGCATCGGTTACGATGCCTCGGAGTACATCGACAAGGCGGTGCACGACGTCAGCGAGACGCTGGTCGACACTCTCCTGATCGTAGTCGTGGTTATTTTTCTCTTCCTCGGCTCGATTCGCTCGGCACTCGTGCCCATCGTGGCCATCCCGGTCTCTTTGATTGGCGCGATTTTCCTGATGCAAGTCTTCGGGTTCACGCTGAATCTTCTCACGCTGCTGGCCATTGTGCTTTCCGTTGGTCTCGTCGTTGACGACGCCATTGTTGTGGTCGAGAACATCGAGCGACATTTGCGTGAGGGCCGCACCAAGATGGATGCCGCGCTGCTGGGCGCGCGTGAACTGGCCGGCCCGATCATCGCGATGACGGTGACGCTTGCCGCGGTCTATGCTCCGATCGGACTTCAGGGCGGCCTCACCGGCGCGCTGTTCCGCGAGTTTGCGCTGACCTTGGCCGGAGCCGTGACCATCTCGGGCATCGTGGCGCTGACCCTGTCCCCGATGATGTCTTCGCACTTCCTGCGCGAAGCTGCTGACGAGGAAAAGGGTTTTGCCGGATGGGTGAATCATCGCTTCGACAAACTGCGGAATGGCTACGGTCGGATGCTTGATGCCACCCTTCGTTCCCGTCCTTTCGTGTACGCCATTTGGATAGCGGTCGGCTTGTCGACGATTCCGTTGTACATGCTATCGTCCAAGGAACTGGCTCCGACTGAGGACCAAGGCGTGATCTTTGGCATCCTCACTGCCAGCGCGAATTCCACCGCCGACCAGAATGCCGTGTACGCCAAGGCGGCCGAGGATGCCTTCCGTCAGACGCCGGAGGTCGATTTGACCTTCCAACTGATGTTCCCGCCGACGAATCCCTTTGCGGCCGCCCAGGGTGTAAACGGCTTTAGCGGCATGGTCGTGAAGCCGTGGCATGCCCCGCGTGAACGGACCGTGTTTCAGATTCTCCCGGAGGTGCAACAGCGGCTGTCGCGCATCCCCGGATTGCAGGTGTTCGCCACCACGCCCTCCGCGCTGCCCGGTGGCAGTAATTTCCCGGTCGAATTCGTGATTGCGTCGACCGCGGACTCGCAACGGCTTCTCGAATTTGCGCAAAAGATTTCGATGAAGGCGGCGGAAAGTGGAATGTTTTATTTTCCTCCGCAAATCGATCTGAAGTTTGACCAGCCGCAGGCGGAGGTCGTGATCGATCGTGAGAAGGTCGCCACCCTTGGGCTCAACCTCTCGCAGGTCGGCGCGGACCTGGCTTCCGCTTTGGGTGGCAACTATGTCAACCGCTTCAATATCGCCGGCCGCAGCTACAAGGTTATTCCCCAGGTTGAACGCCTGGGACGCCTTAATGCGGATCAACTGGAGGATATTTACATCAGCGGTCCCAACAACCAGCTGATTCCGCTGAGTTCAGTGGCCCACGTCGAGAACAAGACCGTGCCGCGCTCGCTTAATCGCTTTCAGCAGCTCAACGCGGTGAAACTCTCCGGCATGACCAACCGTACCCTCGATCAGGCGCTCAAGGTGCTGGAGGACGCGGCGAAGGAGATTTTGCCTCCCGGTTATTCGATCGATTACACCGGTGAATCGCGCCAGCTGCGTCAGGAGGGCAACAAGTTCCTCCCGGCTTTCATCCTGGCGATCGTGATGATCTTCCTCGCCCTCGCGGTGCAGTTCAATTCGTTCCGCGATCCGCTGGTCATCCTGCTCGGCTCCGTTCCGCTCGCGATGTTCGGTGCGCTGATCTTCACCTACCTGAAGATGCCGAATCCCAATATTCCGTACTGGACGAATGGGTGGACCACGACCTTGAACATTTATGCGCAGGTGGGGCTTGTCACCCTCGTGGGACTGATTGCGAAGAACGGCATTCTCGTCGTCGAATTTGCGAACAAGCTCCAAGAGGAGGGACGCGGCAAGCTTGAGGCCGTGCGCGAGGCGGCGCTGACCCGTCTGCGTCCCGTGTTGATGACTTCCGTCGCCACCGTGGCTGGTCACTTTCCACTCACGCTGGTGACGGGCGCGGGCGCCGCGGCCCGTAATTCCATCGGGCTTGTATTGGTCGGCGGCATGACCATCGGCACGATCTTCACGCTTTTTGTGTTGCCGTCCGTTTATGTCCTGATGGCAAAAGACCACCGCGCTGTCACCAAGCCCGCGCAGAAAAACGTCCCGGCTGCCCAGCCGGTATTCGCCAAATAAGCCTATCTTACTATGAAACGCATTCAGCGCCTGATCACCCTTTTCTCCGCCCTGGCGGGGCTTTTCACGGGTATTTCTGCCGTCGCCCAGCTCAACGACGGCAAGCCCGATCCGGACTTTGCCGTGCCGGACCGCCTCGACCTGCAATACTCGCTTGCGTTTGCGCTCGATAACAATTTCGCCATCCGCCAGGCGAAGGAACGGATCCGTCAGCAGGAGGGCGTCGTGCTTGAGGTGAAGTCCTCCACGATTCCCAATGTGGACGCGACCGGGGGGTATCAGCGCAACGACAAGGATATTGGCGTGCAGGCCGAGGATAAATATTGGTCCTTCAGCGTCACCGCCCGTCAACTCCTTTACTCCGGTGGCGGAGTGCGCGCGAGCGTGAAGGGGCAGCAGTTGACCCTCGATGCGGCGACACTTGAGCTGCAGGCAATCATCAACGACGCCCTGCTTGAGGTGCGCACGCGGTTCTATTCGGTGATTCTCAGCCGCGAAAAGATCAAGGTGCAGGAACAGAACGTTGAATTGCTTCAGCGGCAGTTGCAGGACGTGAAGAATCGCTTCGAGGCGGGCACCGTGTCCAATTTCGAAGTGCTGCGCGCCGAGGTGGCCCTCGCGAATGCCCAGGTTCCCCTGATCACGGCGCGCAACGACTATCGTCTCGCGATCGAAACCCTGCGTCAGGTGCTCGGTTTTACGACGGCCAATGAGCAAAACGTGGCGAAAATTCCCGAATTCCTGGGCTCGTTGGATTTCACCCCGACTTCGTTTGATCTCCGATCCTCGCTTTCGTCCGCGCGTGAACACCGTCCGGATTTGCTGAGGTTGCAGAAACTGGAGGATGCCGCGGAGCAGGGAATCATTGCGAACCGTTCCGGTTACTACCCGAATCTTTCCCTTTATGCGGGTTATGATTGGGCCAAGAAATTTGGCTCCAACAACCTGCCGGGCGACCGCAACGGTTGGGTGGCGGGATTGTCCTCCAATTGGAATATCTTCGATGGTCGCGCCACTGCGGGCAAGGTGGTCCAGGCGCGCTCCTTCCTCGAGCAGGCCAAGCTGGCGCGGGGTGAAAGCGAACTCGCGGTCGACGTGGAGATTCGCCGGGCGATTTCGACTTTCCAGGAATCGACCGAACTCGCCGAAGCCTCCAAGAAAGTAGTGGCCCAGGCCGAGGAAGCCGTGCGTCTCGCCAATGCCCGGTACAACGCAGGCACCGCCACTCAACTCGATGTGCTGACTTCGCAGGTGGATCTTACCACCGCCCGGATCAACCAGCTCCAGGCTTATTATGGTTACATCGTCGCGGTGGCTTCTGTGCGAAAGGCGATGGGCCTCACGGATGAGCTGCGCCCGACCGGAGAGCTGAAGTATTCGAAATAATTTCTAGTCCGGTCTGTTTTCAAAGCCGCCGAAAGGCGGCTTTTGTTTTTTCCGGGTCTGGCTTAACTTTTCACCATGAAACGGGCCAAGACAGGGCTTTACTCGCGCTCCGGCGCAACTTCACTGGTTGGGTTCGGTCCTTAAACCCTTCGCATGAAGTCCGTCCGTCCGCTGTTTGTCGTCATTGGCATTCTCGGGGTGGTTGTCGCCACCGGGCTGGTGCTTGCGCGGGTGCCTTCGATTCAACGCTGGGCCCTGCTGAAGGCGACGGCGCAGCAGCCGGGACTGACGCTGGAGGTGGATCGTGTTTCCGCCGGCGTTTCATCCGCGGTTTTGCGGGCGGTCAAAATCGACCGGCACGGACTTAAGGTCAGCGCCGACATGATCGAAATGGAGTATTCGCTCTGGCCGATGTTGTTCAGTCACCGGCTGAGCGTGCGCACGCTTTCGATCAGGGGACTCACGGTGGATGCGACCCACTTGTCGGCGGAAAAGGTGAAGGCAGGTTCGGCGGGTGCTCCGGTGGTCGCACCGCGTTTGTTGGGCGATGTGACGTTGCCCTTCGAACTGGTGCTCGACGATTGTTCGGTGGCCGGGAAAGCGTCCCTGCCAGGAGCTTCCGGACAACCGCCCGTCGAAGCCGTGTTTGATTTGAAAGGCGGAAAATTCGCCCCCGGTGCGGAAGGTGCCTTGCAACTCACCGCGACCGTCAAAAATCCCGCAGTGGGTGCGGATGTGGGCACGCTGCGCGCGCAGGTGAGTTTGCGCGCCACGCAAACCGGGCAGCGCAATTTCAGCCGGGTCAATCTGACGGCGGTGGTCAACGCGGCGGGCCCGACCTTGTCGGAACAAAATCAGCTCAAAATCATCACGGACCTGGCGAAGGAATCCACCGGCGAGAATTATTCGGTCAGTGTCGATACCCTGATGCAGGGCAAAGCAGAAAATCTGCTGGCCTTGCAGGCCACGCTGCCGGCGGGAAAAAGCGACTATTCCGGAAATTGGACGCTCAAGGCCGGCAGTGCGCAGCTGGCGCCTTTTTTTCTGGGACTGGCCCTGCCGAATTTCGACGCCCGCGGGGAAGGGCATATCGTCTATGCGCCGGTCACCCGGGCCCTGGGATTGCAGGGAAATCTGGATGCCAGTGCCGATCGTCTTGAAATTCTAAACCCGGCCTGGAAAGCGGTGGGTCCGATCAAGCTTGCCGCCCGGTTCGATGCCTCGGCCGAAGGCGCCGTGGCCCGCCTCCAGCAGCTCGAGATCAAATTAAGCGGGGCCAGCCCGGTGGCTGAATTGTCCGCGGCCCAGGCGGCGGAAGTGAATTTCACCGATCGCCGTCTGCGCATCGGTGGCGTGGCGCCGGGCGAGGCTCTCAATCTCAAGCTGCGCGGAGTGCCCGTGGCCTGGCTCGCGCCTTTTGTTCCCGATCTGACACTGTCCGGTGGCGCCATTACCGGGGAATTTTCCATCACGGGCGGCGGGGACCGCATGCAACTGCGCGGCCTCCAACCGCTCCGGGTCGATGAGCTCACGATCCGTCAGAAGGATGAACCTTTGCTGACGAAGGCTGCGGTTTCCATCGCCTTTGATGCCGTGCTGACGGACAGGGAGCTGCGGGCGCAAGTGGGCGAGCTTCTCCTGAAAACCTCCGCGGGCGATCTGTTCAAATCGCAGGTTGACGTCACCATTCCCGTGTCGGCCCATCCGCCAATTTCCGTCCAGGCCAGTTACTCCGCGGACATGCCCACGCTGCTCGCACCGTGGTTGCCGAAGGGCCATGTCAAGGCCTCGGGTAATGCCGATTTATCCGTGGTAGAGGGAAAAATCGACCTGAGGTCGTTCACGACGACGCTCACCGACGACAAGGGGAATGCGCTGTTCAAGGCCTCGACGTTGCATGCCTTTGGCTTTGATCCGGCGACCCTGCGCACGACTGGCGAAAAGGGCGGGGGTGACCTGGTAAACGTATCCTTGGGGCGGATCCCCTTGGACTGGCTGCCGGTGAATCAGCCCGGCTCCACCTTTGGCGGAACCATTGAGCCGTCGGAATTCGTGGTGAAGGTCGACGGGGATAAACTTTCGTTGCGGGCCACCTCGCCCTTCAAGCTGGCCGGGGTTTCCTTGAGCGAGGATGGCGAACCGGCCCTGACCGGTCTCGCCGTTCAGGTGTCTCCCCTGGTGGAATTTTCGGCC
>JBEHXD010000254.1:0-7629 GCA_048498875.1 Verrucomicrobiota bacterium | reverse complement strand
ACACCGGAACCGTAGTTGATGACCTGCTGCCGCGAGATGACGGTGGAGCTGAACTGGCCGAACCAGCGGTGGTGGATGGCATCGAACTCCCCGTTGCGATGAAGGATGGCGAGTCCTTCATTCAGCCTGGCGAGCAATTGGGAGTCGCCATTGTGCACGGCAAAACAATGCCGGATATCATAGTTCGCATAAGGTTCCTGGAAAATCACCGTGTTGCGAAACCCCTCGTGTTCGATGACGGAGAGGGTGGTCAATTGCGACGCGAACACGCCCACGCAACGTCCCGACTCCACCCAGGAAACCCCCTCGGTGGTCGAACTTGCATAGACGGTGTCGACGTTGAGTGCATAATCCCGCAGGAATTTTTCCGCGATGCTGTTGGCCCCGATGACGGCGAATTTTTTGCCGTTAAAATCCTCCAGGCGATGAATGCCGGTGTTATTCCTCTGGACGAATATCGCGCCCTGCAGGGTCAGTACGGGAACGGAGAATTCCGCGTATCCCTCCCGGGCTTCGGTCTGGCTGAGCATCTGCAGCAAATCGAAATTTCCCTGGCGAAACTGCTGCTGCAGTTCGCTTCCCGGCAGCGCGACGCGCCGGATTTTTAGATTCATCGTTCGAGCCACGGCATCCAGCAGTTCCACCGCAAAACCCACGATCTGCTCGTCGGAATTGACATAGCTGTACGGGTAGCTGTCCGTGGCGACGCCGACCACGAGGGTGCCCCGCTCGCCCACGGGTTTGATGGCATGCGCGGATACAACGGAGGATTGGGTTTGCGCGAAACCGGCGGAAGCCAGCAGAACGGTGGCGAGGAACGATAAAACGGCGCGCCACCCTTTGCCGGAAAGAAATGGATACGGAAACGACACGGGGTATTGCCCAACCTATGCACCTTTCGGTGCGGCACAAGGAGTGAAATTGTTCCGAGGCCGGTGACGGCGTGGAATCGGAATTTTCCCCGCGGAATTAATTCCGGCGAATTGATAATTCCTCGTAAAACCGGGTCCACAGCGCATCGGCGCGCCAGTTGACCACCTGGTTTTGAACCAGGAAATTATGGGCGTTAAAATAAAGGGGAATAAGCGGCATGTCATCCAGCAGGATTTTTTCCGCCCGCTGGTATTGTGCATTCCGCTCGGCGGCGAGCGCATTGCGGCCAGCTCCGGCCGCAAGCTGATCGTATCCGGCATTGCTCCAATGGGGATAATTGCCCGGACGGCCGCTTTGCAATTCACCGCACAGACTGGATACGCCATCGTAGTCGGGAATGGCGGCAACGAGGCCGATGGCATAGTCGCCGGACTGAAGAGCTGCGAGATGGGTCCGCGCCTCCCTTTGCACGAGGGAAATCTCGATGCCGAGTTCCTTGCGCCACATTTGCTGGATCGCCTCAAGCACGGCCGGAGTCGTGGCCCAACTGGTCAACTCCAGCCGGGGAAAGCCCTTCCCGTCGGGAAAGCCGGCGGCGGCCATCAGTTCCCGCGCCGCGGCCCCGTTTTCTCCGATCTGGTCCTGAGGGAGGTATCCGCCGAGACCGGGAGGAATGAACGAATAGGCCGGACGCTGGCCACCGCGAAGAATTTTGTCCGTGATGGCCCGTCGATCGAGCGCCAGCGCGAGCGCCTTTCTTACGCGCGGATCGTTGAGAGGGGCTTTGGTGGTGTTGAGGGCGAGGTAGCGGGTTTCATGCAGCTGAACCTGGTGCAATGGGGACGGTTCCGCCTCGCGATAAGAGGGGATTTTGGTGAATGGGACCGAGATGGAGACATCTATCTGACGGGCGCGAAAGGCGCGTTCTTCGCTATCGCTGTTGTCGAAAGCGACAAAATCGATTTCCTGCAGCAGCACCCGGCCGGCATTGCGGTAGGAAGAACTGCGCGTGACGGTGATCTGTTGATTCGGCCGCCAGTCGTTCAGTACGAATGGACCGTTGCCGACAAATTGACCTGGACGCGTCCAGCGGTTGTTGCGGTCGTCGCGACCGCCCTCCTTTTCGATGACCTTTTGATTCACTGGAATCCAGGGGCCGCTGGCGACAATCGCGAGGAAGTCGGCGGTGGCTTCATGCAGGGTCAGTTCGAGCCGGTGGTCGTCGAGCGCGCGAACGCCGACGGAAGAAAAATCCTTTTCGCGTCCGGCATAAAACTCCCTGGCATTCTTCAGCGCAAAAAACAGCGAAGCTTTGGGGGCGGCGAGTGTGGGCGAGAGCACGCGTTCGATGGAATAGGCAAAGTCGCGTGCGGTCACCGGATCACCGTTCGACCAGCGGGCCTCAGGGCGGATTTGAAAGGTATAAACGAGTCCGTCAGGCGACACCCGCCAGCTCTCTGCCGCCGCAGGCAGAGGCGGTCCGCCATCCGGCGACGGCACCAGCAACCCCTCGCTCAGTGCCCGGATGATGAAGAATTCGTCGGGCAGAGTCGCCAGATGCGGGTCAAGCGTCGCCGGTTCGTTGCGTTGGGAAATGCGGAGGGTTGGTCCGCCGCTGCCGGCGGAACCAGGCCGTTTTCCGCAGCCGGATTGCAGATCGCAAACCAGTAAAAGCGCGACGGAAGCAAGCAAGGTCCGTCCCCATTGGGAAACGGTTCGGAAATGGCGGCGTCCCAAACCCGGCCGGAAAGAGTGGGTGTTATTTGGAATCATCCAGCCAGAGATTTTTATAAGGATGATGATCGAGCAACGTGGAGTGCCAGCCTTGCACCGCCGGATGGACCAGACGCACGCTGGTATAGTAGAAAACCGGAATGATTGGCGCGTCCGTCAGCAGAATGGACTCGGCGCGCTGCATGAGTGAATTCCGCGCTGCGGGGTCGGCGGTGCGATCCGCTTCAAAAAGCAGGGCATCGTAGTTGGAATTTTTCCAGCCGGTGTGGTTGTTGTTTGAATCCGAACGAAACACGTCGAGAAAACTCTTGGCGTCCAGGTAATCGGCCACCCATTCGGAACGCAGAATCTGATAGTCCAGCATGCGCCGGTTGGTGAGCAGGGTGGCTTGTTCCATGCTGTTGATGCGAACGCTGACCCCGAGTTCACGGCGCCACATTTCCTGCACCGCCTCCGCGATGACACGGTGATTGCCCGAGCTGCTGATGGAAACTTCCAGCGGTGGCAGACCCTGTCCGCCGGGATAGCCCGCCTCCGCCAGCAGACGGCGCGCCTCGTCAAAATTACTTCTGACAAGATCGGGAGGGACATACGCGTTGATTCCCGGGGGAGTGAGGGAGCGGGCGGGTTGTTGTCCACCGCGCACGATTTTTTCAACCAATGCGGCGCGATCGATTGCTGCGGACAGGGCTTGGCGGACTTTTAGATTACTGAGACCCGGCCGCGTGATGTTGAGGCGGTAGAAATAGGTATCGAGAAAAGCGCCGATCTGGAGCACGTCTGGCTGGTTGTGTTTGTAACTGTCAACCTTGCTCAGGGGCAGGGCTTCGGTGATATGCAATTGTTTGGCGCGAAAAGCTCGCTCCTCGCTGTCGACATCGGCAGCTGGATGGAAATGAATTGCCTTCAACCGCACATTTGCGGCGTCCCAGTAGCTCGGGGATTTTTCCACGATAATTACGTCCCCTCGTTTCCATTCCTTCAGCTTGAAGGGGCCGTTGCCGATCAGATTGCCTGCCTGGCTCCACTTGCTGCCGCGCTGGTCCAGTGCGCCCCATTTCTCCACGGTTGCCAAATGAATCGGAAACCACGCGGGGTGCGACAGCAGGGAAATAAAATAGGGCGCGGGATGATTCAGGGTCAGGCGCAAGGTACGCGGGTCTGAAACCAGGACGCCGACCTGGGAGAAATCAGTGATTGAGCCTTTGTGGTAGGCTTCGGCGTTCACGAGGAGGTAAAGCATTGTCGCGTAGTCCGCGGCGAGCTTGGGGGTGAGCACCCGACGGAAGGAGTTGGCGAAATCCTGCGCAGTGACGACATCTCCATTCGACCAGCGGGCATTCCCGCGAAGGTGAAATGTGTAGGCCAAACCATCGGACGAAACCTCCCAGGATTCCGCAACGCCGGGCACCGGATGCAGGTCCACGGGATCCTCGGCCACAAGGCCTTCGAACAAAGCGGTCACTACGTTGATTTCCGACAGGCCGGAAATAATATGTGGATCGAGGTCGGAAGGATCGGCGCTGAGACCGCGATGCAATATTTGCTCGCGAATGCCGACGTCCACCGGCGTTTCACGACGCGGGCATCCGGTGCAGAATAACAAACAGAGCAGACCAGTCAGCCAGGGAAGAAAAGCAGAACGAAGCATGAGAAATAGTCTGTCCCGATACCGGCCTAACCCTTTCGAATCAATGCCACCGCATGCGCGGCGATTGCGAGTCCGCGACCGATATCATCCGAGCCCTCGTTGGTCGTGGCTTTTATTCCCACCGCATCGACGGGAAGACCGGTGGAGCGGGCGAGCGTGGCTTTCATTTCCGTGATTCGGGAAGCAATCTTGGGCTTTTCCGCAATCAAGGTGGCATCGATATTGACTGGAGCCCAGCCGTGTTCGCGGAGCACAGTAATAACGCGCTGAAGGAGAATTTGGGAGTCGGCGTTTTTGTAGGCAGGATCGGTGTTGGGAAACTGGTGACCGATATCCTTCAAGGCTGCGGCACCGAGCAACGCATCGCAGATGGCATGCGTGAGAGCGTCGGCGTCGGAATGACCGTCGAGACCGAAGTCGGCGTCGAAGGTGACTCCACCCAGAATGAGTTTCCGTCCTTTGAGCGTCCGGTGGATATCGTAGCCGTGTCCAATGCGAAGGTTCATGACGGGGAAAATGTTTCCAGGCTGACTTTCCACAAAGGATGCCGTGAAACCGAGCCGGCAGGAAACTCCGGCTGTACAGGGAAGCAGAGGGTCATGCGCTGGTCGAAAGCAGGAATTCGAGGTAGGAGAGATCCGACGGGGTCGTGAGTTTCGGGTTGGGATACGGATTTTCCAGCAAGGCGACCGGGTGCTTGAGGAGTTCCACGGCGGCGGCGTCGTCCGTGATTTCGAGCTGCTTTTCTGCGACGCGAGCGTAGGCGCGACAAATCAGACTTCGGGAAAAAACCTGGGGCGTTTCCATCGCCCAGAGGCGTTCGCGTTTCAAGTTGTGCAGTCTCCCCTGGCCATGGTGCTCCTTGATCGTGTCAGTCACGCGATGGGCGAGCACGACGGCGTCTTCGTCCCGCACGATTTTATGCAGGGACACCAACTGGTCCGGCCGCACGAGCGGGCGGGCGCAGTCGTGGATAAAAACGTATTCGACGTCGTCCGGCAGCTCGGCGAGCGCGGCCGCGACCGAGTCCTGACGGTTGCGGCCTCCGGGAACAAACAGGGTCGGGGTCGGCGCATAGGCGGACAATTCCACCATCTGGGACTGGTTGCGGTAGGTGACGATAAACGCGTCGATCACGCCGCTGCGATAGAATGCGCTCGCGGAGTGGGCGAAGACGGGTTTGCCGCCCAGTGGTGCAAGGATTTTGTCAGTGACGGAGCCGTCCATGCGACGACTGCTTCCAGCGGCGAGGAGAATGGCGGCGGTGCGACTCATAGACCGGATAAGTTGGGGTGCGGGAAGGGGTGGAAAGGGAGGCCAAACGAGAGGCGTCAGCCGTGGGCGGAGGCAAGTTCAGCGAGAATGGATCGCGCGGCGGCTGCTGGATCCGCGGCCTTCAAAATTGGGCGGCCAACTACAATGAAACTGGAACCAGCCCGGGCGGCCTCGCCAGGTGTCATCACCCGTTTTTGGTCGTCTGAGCCGGCTTCGCTCGCGGGACGGATTCCCGGCGTGATCAATTGTATTTCGGAGGGTAAATTCCGGCGCAGCAACGCGACTTCGAGAGGCGAGCAAACCAGTCCGCGCAGACCGGAATCGGCGGCGAGTTTTCCCAGCCGGGCGACCTGTTCGGCGGCGGGGGACGGCACACCGATCTCGTTGAGGCCTTTGGAATCCATGGAAGTCAGGACGGTCACGCCCAGCAACAGGAGATTGGGATTCGATTTTTGCTGCGCCTCTTTTGCGGCCCGCATCATTTCCCCTCCTCCGGCGGTGTGCAGTGTCAGCATCTGGATGGGCAGGGGACCGAGCGATTCCACGGCCTTGGCCACGGTGTTGGGAATATCGTGGAGCTTGAGATCGAGGAAAATATTAAAGCCCATTCCGGCGACTTCGCGCACATAGTTTGGCCCGTAGGCGGTAAACATTTGCAGGCCGATTTTTACCCACCGCAGGTTTCCACGCAGGTGGCGAAGAATGGGTGCGGCTTCTTCGCGGGTTGGGACGTCGAGGGCCAGAATTAGGTCACAAGGCATTGGAAGGACTCACTAATGGAGACTAATCGAAACTTATCAAAGAGAGAAATGAGCGTCGGTTTGGGCTAGGATTGGGCCGGATATGCGTTCATTAGTGGGGAAATTCCATGGGCGTCACGGTTTTTAGTCCGGCCAAAATCAATCTTTACCTCGCTGTTACCGGCCGGCGGGCCGACGGATTTCACGATTTGATTTCCGTGGTGGCCCCCGTGAAGTTCGGCGATCAGCTCACGGCGACAGTGGTTGAACGCCACGATGAAGAACTTTTCACCCTTGAGTGTGATTGCCCCGGGATTCCGCGAGACGCTTCGAATCTTGTGTTGAAGGCGGCACACGCGTTCGCAGTCGCAACGGGATGGCCCGACCGGAGCGACCGGCAATCGGTGCACTTTTCCCTGGCGAAAAGAATTCCGATGGGGGCCGGGCTGGGGGGAGGAAGCAGCAATGCCGCGGCCGCTCTTACCGCCCTCAACACGCTGTCAGGAAACCGGCTTGGAACGGAGGAGCTTGCCGGTCTCGCGGCGACGGTGGGTTCTGATTGTGCCCTGTTTCTCCACGGAAAACCGGTCATCATGCGCGGCCGGGGGGAACGGATCGAGGAGCTGCCAGAGGTCGCGAGACGGAGCCTCACCGGGAAGCGGGTATTGTTGTTCAAGCCCGGTTTTGGTGTGAGCACTCCCTGGGCCTACGGGCGCATGGCTGCGGAAGCACCGCGGCAGTATCTGCCGGAATCAGATGCGGAAAAACGTTTGAAAGAGTGGTTGGATAACCCCGGAGACTTTTCGCGATTATTGTTCAATAACATGGAGGGGGTGGCCTTCGAAAAATTTATCGCGCTGCCGGTTTTGCTCGAACAGTTGCGTAAGACCTTTGGGATCCAAGGGCGAATGAGCGGCAGTGGGAGCACCTGTTTTGTGTTACTTAACAACGAGCATCCGGGCGGAGTACAATCGCGAGGTGGCCCGGAAACGGACACTCATAGCCCGGAGGCTGTCACCCGGATGGCACATTTGATCAAAGAATGCTGGGGGCAGGCGGTTTTTCTGCAGGAAACGTCTTTACTCTAGTTCCGCATTGACCGCTGCTCCAGACGGTTCGTTAATCTGCGAAGCCCAACTGCATGGATTCCAACGCCAAAAGCGAAGTTGTTATTCAGAGGCGAGCTTGCGGCTTTTCGCCACGCCGACCCGATGCGAAGCGTGTTCGACGCCGACCGAGCCCACCTCATCGGCACCTCGGGCGCCATCACCAGCCTGGCCGACATGCACCTGGGACTGCGGCGGTACGATCGCAGTCAGGTGGATGGAATCTGGATGACCCGGGACGAATGTGACG
>JBEHXD010000253.1:0-7671 GCA_048498875.1 Verrucomicrobiota bacterium | reverse complement strand
TGGTTTTCCGGGAGGTCTCAAAAATCCACAGGCACGGAGGCCTGTGGCTACGGAAGAAATGATTTCGCCTCTTGCTCCAGTGGTGGGGAGAGCGGGATCGATCGGGACTAGGCTGTCGTGGCTGCTGCTGTTCGTTGGACTTTTTTGCTCCGGGCAAGCGACCACCACTACTGCGCCAGTCGCAGGCATCTATTACGACGTGCGGGCCTTCGGTGCCGTCGGCGATGGTGTGACTTCCGACACCCGGGCGATGCAGGCGGCGATCGATCGTTGTCATTCGGAAAATGGTGGAACCGTGGTCGTGGCCGGCGGGAAATTTGTCACCGGCACCCTTTATCTGAAAAGCAATGTTCACCTGCGCATCGAAGCGGGTGCCGCGATTTTCGGAAGTCCGCTGATTGGCGATTACGCCGCGGACACCCACAAGAACATGTATAAAAACGAGCCACATCTGGACCGGTGCCTGATCTTCGCCCGGGATGCCGAGAATATTGGCATCGAGGGTGCGGGAAGCATCGATGGTCAGGGAAAATCTTTCCCTAATCCGGATGACGCTCGGAAAAACCGTCCGATGTTGATCCGTTTTTTAAACTGCACCGGCATTCATATGCGGGATGTCTCGCTGTTGAGTCCGGCGGGCTGGACGTCCGCGTGGCTCTATTGCCGGGATGTGGCAGTCGACGGGGTCACAATTATCAGCCGTGCGAACATCAATGGCGACGGACTGGACTTCGACGGATGCGAGAACGTTCGTGTCAGCAATTCCCATTTCGATAACAGCGATGACTGCATTTGCCTGCAGACCTCGGTACCGGAAAAGCCCTGTCGGGACATCGTGGTGACCAACTGCACGTTTACCAGCCGTTGGGCGGGAATGCGGATCGGTTTGTTGTCTCGCGGAGACTTCGAAAACGTTGCCGTGAGCAACTGCACCTTTCGCGACATCCGGGATTCCGGCATTAAAATCCAAATGGGCGAGGGGGCGGTCATGAAAACCATGACCTTCACCAATCTCGTGATGAAGAATGTCCTGAAACCCGTGTTCATGACCTTTGGCCAGCACCGGGCGTGCGTCGATGCGCCGGAGGAGTTGGCGCCGATGAAAAGCATGCGCGGGTTTGTCTTCAGTCAGATCTTGGTGGAAACCGAAACGGGCGGGAAGGATGCCGCGTTCATCGTCACCGGCCTGCCGGGCCATCCGATTGAAGACATCACATTCAGCGATATCCGGGCGACTTTCGCCGGGGGCGGAACGGCGGCCGACGCGGCGGGCAGGCTCGAAGAGCTGACGCCGGATAACCTGAAGGGACGATGGCCGGAATACAGCCGGTTTGGCGCTCCGGTTCCCGCGCGGGGATTTTATCTCCGTCACATCAAGGGGCTGGTGATGCGGAATGTTCGCGTGGGAACAATTGCCGCCGACGCCCGGTCGGATGTGGTGTCGCTGGATGTGAGCGACGTTGACGCTGCGGAAACGTCCCGATCAGGAACGCCGATCGGCAGGCAGTGAGAGAAGATCGAAACATTTTCACCCCCGGTTTCGCCGGATGTTTTTCCGCCAGGCGGTTTGGTTTTGGTCACGCATCTGGAATTGTTAGGTTTACCGGGCCAATGGTGGTCCGGTGGGGCAAGGAAGGATGCGTGACCTTGCCGAAAACGCGGGGGATTTGCGGCGCAAATGTGCGAGACAAAACGGATGGCGAATGATGAACTGGGGACTGACCGTTAACCTCCCATCCTTAACGCCCATGCGCACGTTTCACCTTCTTCTGTTTTTGGCCGCGTCCGGCGCGACTTTCGCCGCGGACCGGACGCTGGTGTTGATTGCCGGAAATCCCAGCCACAATCCGGGCGATCACGAGTATCGCGCCGGCTGCCTGCTTTTCCAGAAATGCCTCGCGAATATCCCCGGGCTCAAAACCGTGGTGTACGATCACGGCTGGCCGACCACGCAACGCGAGGGTAAGACGGTCGATGACAACGCGGCGTTGGAGCAAGCCGATGCGATTGTCATCTACAGCGACGGTGGCGGAAATCACCCGGCGCTCGTGCGCGATCATCTCGACGTGTTGCAACGACTGATCGGCCGTGGCGTCGGTTTCGGCTGCATTCACTATGCGACGGAACCGACTCGGGAAAAGGGCGAGGCGGAGTTTCTCAACTGGATTGGCGGGGCGTTTGAAACCGACTGGTCGGTGAATCCCGAGTGGCAGGCGGAATTCAAGTCGCTGCCCGTTCATCCAGTGACCCGTGGGGTGAAACCGTTTTCCACAGAGGATGAATGGTATTTTCATCTGCGGTTTCCCGCAAACCTGCGCGGGATCACGCCGATTCTCACCGCGGTTCCTCCGGAAACCACGATGACCCGGCCGGATGGCGATCATTCGGGAAATCCTGCGGTGCGCGCCGCGGTGGCGAAGGGAGAGTCGCAAGTCGTGATGTGGGTGATCGAGCGGCCAGATGGCGGTCGTGGATTTGGCTTCACCGGCGGACACGCTCACGCGAATTGGCAAAACGAAGAGCAGCGCAAGCTGATGCTCAACACGCTGCTGTGGGTAACCCGGCTGCCGGTGCCGGAAGGGGGCGTTCGCTCATCGGTCACCGCGGCGGATATGGCCGCTAACCTCGATGCGAAGCGCGTTAAATAAGCGAAGACGACGCTTCCGCCGCGAACGGTTCAATTACTTTCATGAAAACAAATTCCCGTTGGGCTCGTTGTCGTCTGATGCTGGTCTCGCTGGTCGCGACCGCATTCGTTTCATGGCTTTCCGCCGCGGATGCGATCACGCCGCCGGCGGTGCCGCCCGGGGTCAATCCGGACGTTGCCGGCATTCGCGTGCGCGGGCCGGATGGCAAGGAACGGGTCATCACGCTTGGGCCCGACGATCATCGCACCTTTCCCGATGCACCGGCGGGGTTCGACGTGAAGCGGGAATCCATTCCGCACGGCAAACTGGAAGTGATCGACTACGACTCGCAGACGACGGGGGCGAAGCGCAAGGCGACGGTCTATACGCCGCCCGGCTACTCGGCGGACCGCAAATATCCCGTGCTTTATCTGCTGCACGGCATCGGCGGCGACCACACCGAGTGGCCGCACTATGGAGTGCCCGATATCATTCTCGACAATCTCATCGCCGACGGAAAGGCCCCCGCGTTCATCGTGGTGATGCCCAACGGGCGCGCCAAAGCCGACGATCGCGCGGAGGGAAATATTTTCAGCCCGGAAAACATCGCGGCCTTTGGCAATTTCCCGGGTGATTTGTTTCACGACTTGATTCCGGCCATCGAGTCCCGCTACTCGGTGCTGCCCGATCGGGCGCATCGCGGTCTGGCCGGGTTGTCCATGGGCGGCGGCCAGACGCTGAACATCGGTCTCACGCACCTCGACCAGTTCGCTTGGCTGGGAGCATTTTCGGCGGCGCCCAACAGCCGTTCGGCGGGTGAGCTGGTTTCCGATCCGGAAGTGCTCAATCAAAAACTGACTCTCTTCTATCTTTCCTGCGGTAGTCACGACGGGTTGATGAAAGTCGCCCAGGGATTTCACTCGCTGCTGAAGGAAAAAGCGGTGAAGCATTACTGGAATGTTGACGACTTTGCGCACGATACGCCCGAATGGCGCAATAATTTCCACCATTTTGCCCAACTCATTTTTCGGTGAGTCGTTTTCTGTTCTTGGCGAAGGCGGGCTGACGTGGATCAATCTTCTGCTCCCGAACTTACCTCATGAAATCCCCGCTTAAGAGTCTTTCGCTGCTTCTTCTCGCCGTGGTGACGTTGTCGGCGGCTGATCCCTTGTGTCTGCGCTATGCACAACCGGCGGTGCGCTGGACGGAGGCGCTGCCGGTGGGGAACGGCCGGCTCGGGGCGATGGTGTTTGGCGACGTGGAACACGAGCATCTGCAGCTGAACGAAGCGACGTTATGGTCCGGGCCGGCCCGGGATTGGAATAACCCCGGCGCCCTCGCGGCCTTGCCTGAGGTACGCGCGGCGGTTCTGGCCGGCGACTACGCCAAGGCCACGGAGCTCTCGAAGAAAATGCAGGGAATCTATACCCAGTCCTATCTCCCGTTGGGTGATTTGCGCCTGACCTTTGCCGGGGTGGGTGAGGTCACCGGCTACACCCGGCAGCTCGATCTCGATCGCGCGGTGGCGACGGTGCGCTACCAATCCGGCGGGGCGACATTTACGCGCGAGGTCTTCAGCAGTTTTCCCGACCAGGTGACGGTGATCCGTCTAACCTGCGACCAGCGGGAGAAAATTTCGTTCACCGTTTCGGCGGACAGCCTGTTGCGTTACTCTGCGCAGACAGACGGTAAAAACGGACTGCTCCTGCGCGGTCGCGCGCCGGTGAATGTCGATCCGAGTTACGTCCGCTCGGAAAAACCCATTATCTACGACGACGGCGCCAATCCCGAGGGCATGACCTTTGCCCTCGACGTGCAGGTGCAGGCGGAAGGCGGACGCGTGATTGCGGGCGGTTCGACGCTGGCGGTGGAAAAAGCGGACGCGGTGACCTTGTTGATATCCGCCGCGACCAGTTTCAACGGACCGCACAAGTCGCCGGGACATGAAGGACGCGATGCCAATGCACTGGCCGCGCAGGCCATGACTGCTGCGGGCGGACGGGCATACGCCGATTTGCTGGCCTGCCACACGGCCGATCACCAGGCGCTTTTCCGGCGCGTCGCGCTCGATCTCGGCAGCTCGCCCGAAGCGGAAGCGCTGGCCACGGATGCACGACTTGCCCGCTTTGCGTCGGGCCAACCGGATGCCGGGCTGGCGGTTTTGTTGTATCAATACGGTCGCTATTTGCTCATCGCGAGTTCGCGCCCCGGCGGTTTGCCGGCCAATCTGCAGGGTCTCTGGAACGATTCGATGCGACCGCCGTGGAGCAGCAACTTTACGCTCAATATCAACACCGAGATGAACTACTGGCCCGTGGAAGTGGCGAATCTGTCGGAATGTCATCAACCCCTGTTCGATTTCATCGACGAACTCGCGATCAACGGCCATCGCACTGCGGAGATAAATTACGGCGCTCACGGGTGGGTTTCGCATCACAACTCCGACATCTGGGCGCAAAGTGGTCCGGTGGGAAATTTCGGCTATGGCGATCCCAAGTGGGCCAACTGGGAGATGAGCGCACCCTGGCTCAGCACGCATTTTTGGGAGCACTACGCTTTTGGGCGCGACGAGAAATTCCTGCGTGAACGGGCCTGGCCGGTGATGAAAGGGGCGGCGGAATTCTGTCTCGACTGGCTGGTGGATGACGGCACGGGTCACCTGACCACGGCTCCGTCGACTTCGCCCGAGCTCGATTTTGTCCTGGCCGACGGCCGCCACGCCAGTGTCACGCGCGGAGCGACGATGGACATCTCCCTTATCTGGGAACTTTTCACCGACTGCATCGAGGCCGGCCGGATTCTGCAGATCGATGCCGATTTCGTCGCGAAGCTTTCCGCGGCCCGGGCCAAATTGCAGCCGTTGAAAATCGGGGCGCGCGGTCGTTTGCAGGAATGGGCCGAGGATTTGAAGGAGACTGAGGAGCACCACCGGCACACGTCGCATTTGATTGGCGTTTATCCCGGCCGGCAGATCACCCGGGAAACCCCGGGGCTTTTTGCCGCGGCCCGGCGCTCATTGGAAATTCGTGGCGATGACGGCACCGGCTGGTCGCTGGGCTGGCGGATCAATCTCTGGTCTCGCTTCCTCGATGGCGATCACGCCTACATCTTCGTGCGCAACCTGCTTCGTCCGGTCGGTGGCGAGACCCGCACGAACTACGGTGGCGGCGGAGGGGTTTATCCCAACCTGTTTGATGCCCACCCGCCATTTCAGATTGATGGCAATTTTGCGTTTACGGCCGGTGTGTCCGAAATGCTGTTGCAGAGTCATCTGGGAGAAATCGATCTTTTGCCGGCGCTGCCCGCCGTCTGGCCGACCGGATCGGTCCACGGCTTGCGCGCTCGCGGCGGCTTCGAAGTCGATCTGGCCTGGACCGACAAAAAACTTACGTCCGCGACCGTGCGTAGCGTGACGGGTACTGGCGGACGGTTGAACTACCGGGGCAAAGTCGTCGATCTCGGCCTCAAGCTGGGAGAGAGTCGCACCCTCGGCGCAAATTGGTGATCAATCGCGTGAAAAACCTCCGACATTGGTTTTGCCTGATTTTCCTGCTGCCGGCGCTGCACGCAGCGGAGCCCATTCGCGTGTTGATCGTGGACGGTTACAGCAATCACGACTGGCGGCTCACCACGGCGCTGATTCGCGGGATCATCGAGCCGACCGGGCTTTTTCAAGTGTCGGTTTCCACCGCGCCGCCAACGGCGGCTGCGCCCGGCTGGGATGCGTGGCGTCCGAAATTTTCGGATTACGATGTCGTGATTCAAACCTGCAACGACATCAAGGGCGGCCCGTCCTGGCCGCGCGAGGTGCAGGTGGATTTCGAAAACTTTGTACGGCAGGGCGGGGGAGTGTATGTCTGGCACTCCGGGAACAACGCGTTTCCCGCCTGGCCGGCTTACAACGAGATGATCGGTCTCGGCTGGCGAAAAAAGGATTTCGGCTGGGCCATCGCGATCGACGAGCACGAGCAACTCGTGCGGATTCCGGCCGGCGAGGGACGGGATACCGGTCACGGAAACCGGGTCGATACAGTCGTGCACCGGCTTGGGGATCACCCGATTCATCGCGGTCTGCCGCGGGCCTGGCTGACACCGGACATTGAGGTATATCACGACGCGCGCGGACCAGCGTTGAATCTGACCGTGCTTTCCTACGGATTTGATCCCGTCACGAAAATGAACTGGCCGCTCGAATGGACCGTGGCCTACGGCGAGGGCCGGGTTTATACATCGACGTTTGGTCACGTCTGGGCCGGGGATGTGCAACCGGAGAGAATGCGCTGTGCGGGAGTGCAAACGGTCGTCGTTCGGGCGCTGCAGTGGCTGGCCCGGCGCGAGGTCGACTGGCCGATGCCGGCGGATTTTCCCTCCGCGGAAAAAAAGTCCGTACGCGGCGAAATTCCGCTGCCAAAATCATGAGCGCAACGAAACGCAAAATCCTCGTCACCGGCGCCACCGGAAAAGTGGGGCAGGCTTTTATTCAACGTGTCCTGGCGGGCGGTTTGCCCGATACGACCATCCGGGCTCTTTGTCATCACCGCCAACTGGCACCCGCGCCTAATCTCGAGGTGGTGCGGGGCTCGATCAGCGATCGAAAAGCGGTCGCCTCAGCGGTGGAAGGCGTGACACATATTCTGCACCTGGCGACGTGCAAAGAAACGCCGGATGACATCATGGATGTGGCGGTCAAGGGGATGTTCTGGCTGCTGGAGGAGGCGCGGCTTAGTCCCACTTTGCGGCAGTTTATCCTGATCGGCGGCGATGCAGGCATGGGGCATTTCGTTTATCCGCATCCGATTCCCGTGACGGAGACTCAGCGCCACAGCGCCTATCCCGGATGCTACGCGCTTTCCAAGGTGCTCGAGGAAGTGATGCTCGAGCAGTACGGCATCCAGTATAATTTGAACGGTTGCTGCCTGCGCGCGCCGTGGATCATGGAAAAGGACGATTTCAAGCAGCAGCTTTCCTTCGGCCCCGACGTGTTCGGCGGGCCGCGCAGATTGGGTTAGCGGTGGCGTCCTCGCTCCTTGGAGCAACGCCTGGC
>JBEHXD010000252.1:0-7676 GCA_048498875.1 Verrucomicrobiota bacterium | reverse complement strand
TAAAAGATCAGCAGCATATGGACGGTCCAAGGGCCGATGCCCCTGACGGTGGTTAGTCGCGCCACGAGTTCTTCGTCGGGCAGGTCGTGCGCTTCGGCGAAGGTCGGGACAATGCCCTCGAGGCATTTTGCCGCGAGATCACGCACCGCGAGCAGTTTGTTCGCCGACAGTCCCGCGCCACGCAGGGTTGCATCGGGTGCCTTCGCCAGCGCCTCGGGAATGGGGCCGCCATGTTTTTCCAATTCCGCGAGCACCCGGGCGTGAATGGTGGCGGCCGCCTTGCCGTGCAATTGCTGGTAGACAATGGAGCGAAGCATCGCTTCGAACAGGCTGTCGGCGCGCTTCAGTTCGAGGGCAAACGGACCGATGCGGTCGATCAAGGCGCCCAGCACGGGATCGCCCTTGCGCAAATGTGCCACGGCTTCGTCGGGCTGAAAGCGCAGCTTGGATTTCATTCGGAAATCAACTCCGCTCCCTCGAGCGTCAGCAACCGCGTTTTGGTGCGGATGCCGCCCGGTCCGGAAAATCCCGTCATCTTGTCGCGCGCCGAAACCACGCGGTGGCAGGGCACGATCAAAGGCCACGGATTGGTGGCGAGGGCGATGCCCACCGCACGGGCGGCGGTGTTGTTCAGCGCCAGCAACCGGGCGATTTCCCCGTAGCTTTTTTTGTGACCTGGTTTGATGGCAAGGGTTTGGAGGTAAACCGCTTTTTGAAAGTCGCTCACCCGGGACCAGTCGATCGGAGTCGCGGCGAAATCCTGCAGCCTGCCCTCGAAATGCTGTTGGACGTGCTCGACCAGCCGGCGCACCCATTCGGGACGCGCTTCCCTGGAAGTCTTCGCCTGGGTGCGTTCAGCGAAGTCGCGTTCGACGTTTTTGCCTTCGCTTTCCGGCAGTTGAAATCCGGTGAGACCGGCTTCGTTCCAGGCGATGCCGCAATTGCCAAACGCGGTGGGGAAAAACGTATAAGGCATGGCGCGAAAGGTGGGGGAGGTTTCAGGCCCGGGCAAGCCGAGTCGCGCCGGCACACGGGACAAATCCGTAAATTGGCGATGAAATGCCCCGGGATGATGGGCTACAGCCTGGTGTTACGTTTGATCAGGCGGTGTGGCATTAGCTTGGCAAGGGTCTGAATCTCCTGTTTTTGTCCCAGCGAGTCCATGCCCGCCAATCGTTTTTATAATGCCTTCGACCTCCAGGAATGGGGCACCAGCCGTAAAACGGATTATCGCAGCCCGTTTCAAATCGATCGCGATCGCATCATCCACTCGCATGCGTTTCGAAAGCTTCAATCGAAGACGCAGGTATTTCTGTCCGGGGAATATGACTTCTACCGCACCCGGCTGACTCACTCGATGGAAGTGGCCCAGATTGGGCGCTCCATCTGTCACTTTCTTCGCAGTCGCGGCGATCCCCTGGGTGATGATTTCTACATCGATTCGGACCTGGTCGAAGCCTGTTCTCTGTCACACGACATGGGCCATCCACCATTCGGGCACTCCGGGGAGCGCACGTTGCAGGAGCTGATGAAGCGCCGCGGTGGCTTCGAGGGCAACGCCCAGACCCTGCATTTGCTCTGCGAAACCATTTATCAAAATGAGTCGGGCGTAAAAGGCATGCAGCCCACGCGTTCGCTGCTGGATGGAGTGCTGAAATACAAGAAGCTCTATACCGAGTTCGCCACCCCGCCGCTGAATCATTTCATCTACGATGCGCAGTCTCCCGTGCGGGATTGGGTGTTTGGCGGAGCGAAAATTCCGGGGCCGCTCATGCGTGGCAATGCGCTCAACGATTTCAAGAGCGTGGAATGCCTGATCATGGATTGGGCGGATGACGCGGCTTATTCGCTCAACGATATTGTCGATGGAGTGCGCGCGGGATTTCTGAGCCTGGAACGCGTGGAGCGCTGGGCGGAGGGCGAGGCCATCGGCGCACCCCAGCAAAGGCTGCTGGATGGCCTGTTCGATGCACTCAAACGTGACCGGCTGGAAAATGTATTTTCCAAAAAAATCGGCGCTTTCATCCAGGCGTGCCGGTTGAAGGAGCGCGATAATTTCATGTCGGAGAAAAGCAACCGCTATAAGTACGAGATGGTGGTTGACGAGAATGCCCGGAACGAAGCGGCATTTTTCAAGAAGATGGCCAACGATATTATTTTTGAGAGCCCGCAACTCGAACAGCTCGAGCACAAGGCGCGGGTCATCCTCATGGCGATTTATAATGCGATTTGGGAAAATTACGCCGAACGCAATGAGCGCAGCATCCGGATTCTTCCAACCAATGTCAGCCGGCTGATCGAGGCGGAAAAGAGCCAGGACGGCAAAGCCCGGCGGATTTGCGATTTTCTCGCCGGACAAACCGACGGCATGGTGGTGCGCACTTACCGGCGGCTGTTCGATCCGGGGTTTGGTTCATTCCGGGATTTAAGCTGAGCGAAGAAAAGCGGGAAATGAGCAAGGCGTTTTCCCTCCCTGAGGACGTTTCATTCGGGAGTAACCGTGGGGCCGTCGTGTCGGTGCTGGCGATTCTCATCGCGATCGCAGTCTGGTTGAATTTTCCCCCGTCGGTGATCGTTTTCAACGACGACTTCGGTTACTTAAGATCGGTGGGTGAAACGTTCCAGCGTGGTCGTCCGTGGACTGACGACTGGCTCGAACCTTGGGCGGCATCCCTGTCCATTGTCTCCGCACTCATTTTTAAGATTTCCGGAAGTTTTCGCCTGGCCATTTATGGACTCCAATCGGTCACGGTGGGCGGCATTGTCGGGATGTTACTCGTTTTGCTGCGAAGGCGGGGAGTGGGCCTTGGCCTTTCCCTGTCGTGGAGCCTGCTCCTGGTCAGCTCGCCTTCGCTGCTCTATAAAACCAGCGAGTTTGGCGCCATTCCGCTGTATGTTTGCTGTTTATTGGTCGCACTCTGGGCAAGCGAACGAAAAAAATGGCTTTGTTTTGGGATCGCCTGGGTGGTGGCAGTTTCGAGCCGGCAGAGTGCGGTGTTGTGGGTGTTGATTCCACTGACGATGTTGTTTCTGCGCCAGCAGAAGGGTCCGCATCAGCGAATCAGGACAATCGCAGCAAGCTGCGCGATCTTGATCGGTGCGGCGTTTATCTACCATCTGGTTGAGCGCGGGATGAACCGGACCAATGCCCAGATCGTGATGGAACAAGGACTTTTTTCCCACGTGCCCGGTTGGACCGGGGTGCGACAGGCAGGCATCGCCCTCGGCGTGGGCGTCGTGGCGATGGGCTTGGCAGGGTTTGTTCAATTTTTTTCTTCACGCCGCAATGCCACGCAACCAAACCCATCTTCGCGATGGCTGGTCGCGAGCGCATGTCTGGTTATCATTGTGCTGTGGATCGTGGATGTGCGGCGCTGGATCGAAATCGAGCATGGGCTTTTGCAGGAGACCCGCGGCTCACTTTATCTCGCTTTGATCTACGTTCTTTCTTTGGCCGGTTGGATCCTTGGCCGCTTTCGGGTGCACGTCACGTATGCTTGCACCGCCCTGGCGCTCGCCGGGCTGATGGTTCTCCGTGCGGCGATATGGGACTATTATCTTATCGAGATCGTGGTCCTTTCCTTTTTCTCCGTTTTTACCCCGGAGGATGGGGCGCGATCGCCAATTCTGGAAATGGAGCTACCGTTTCCTTTGATTCCCCGGTTCATCGCGTTTTTTTCGATCGGATGCCTGGCGGTCTTTCATTGGGCGTTTCTGGCGCGCACCAAAATACTTTTGGATGAAGACTACGCCATGCTGGTACTGGAGGAGCGAGCCCTGCGCAGTGGCTCGATCTCCGTGTCGGATCTGTCCACCGCCTCTTTCGGCTACCGCGGCTGGAATCTTTATCCCTACTTTATCGCTCACGACGGGGTCGGACAGTACATCGCCAACTTCCAACATTACATTCATGACGACGCGTCGCGATTTCAGGTGGACGGTCCGCTGGAACCTGAACCTACCGTTGCCAACCTGAAATTAAAGCCGGGCGAAATCCTCCTCGGCTCGCAGGTTCTTCCGCGCGGGTGGGGCGCAACCCGGCGCTACAATCTGATTTTGACCGGCACAGGTAAGAAGTCTGGGTTGTCGATTGATCCCGAAAAATATCAGCGTCCGCGGTTTCCGCTCAACGATCAGGAATGGCGCGAAAGTCTGGCGGATCAATAGCCGCCGGATCAACTGGTGCGCGCAAATACCGCGTCGAGTTTGCCGGTGCTGTCACCGATTTTCTCTGTGCGCACGCCGAGGTTTCCCAGCATCGAGCGATAAAGATTCGTCATGGGCGTTTTATTATCCACCCGCAGGTGTTGTCCCGTGACCAGATCGGCTCCGCGTCCACCCGCCAGAAGGATCGGCAAATTCTCCGGATCGTGCGCGTTGCCGTTGCTGAGCGCGCTGCCGTATTGGATGACGCAATTGTCCAGCAGACTGCCTTCGCCTTCCTTGATTGATTTCAACCGGTCCAGAAAACGCGCGAACTGGGTGACGTGATAGCGGTTGATCTGCGCCAGTTTCTTTTTCTTTTCGGGGTCGTCGCGATGGTGGGACAGATCATGATGGCCATCCCGGATGCCGATCGTCGGGTAAGGGCGATTGCTGCCGTCGTGAGCCACGATAAACGTCGCGATCCGGGTGGAATCCGTTTGAAATGCGAGCGCCATGACTTCGTACATCAACTGCATGTGCTGCTCGTAGGTTTCGAACATCTCCGGCGCGTGGACCCCATCGGGCGTGGCAGGTACCGGGAAGTCTGCGGCCCGCGCAATGCGACGTTCGAGGTCGCGGACCGCGGTGAGGTATTCGTCCAATTTGCGGCGATCGGCCGGATCCAGTTTTTTCTCTATGCGACTCGCGTCGTCCAATACATAGTCGAGAAGACTTTTGCGATAAAGCGAACGGCGTGCGCTCGCTTCGAGGGTCGCCGCCGGATCGCCGTTGCCGAACAACCGCTCGAAGGCCGCCCGCGGATTTACCTCGGGAATCATGGGCTGTGTTTCCGATTTCCACGAAAGATTGAACTGGTAGATGCAGCTGTAACCCGAATCGCACGAGCCGGCCCGCTGGCCTCCGTCGCAGCTCAATTCAAGGGATGGCAGGCGGGTTTGCTCGCCGATTTGACTGGCGGCGATCTGGTCGCAGGAGATCCCGGTCCTGATGTCTGCGCCGGCGGTTTTTCTCGGGTGCACCCCGGTCAGAAAACTTGCCGAGGCCCGCGCGTGCGCACCGCCGCCGTCACCCAGTTCGTCGCCCTGGTGATTGGCGAGTCCGGTCAGGATCGAGAAATTTTCGCGGTGACTGGCGAGAGGTTGAAGGATTTCTGGCAGCTCATAACCGGTTCCCGTGGCGGCGGGGGTCCAGTCGGCCATGTTCGCACCGTTGGGGACATAAACCCAGGCGACCCGCTTCGGCCCCGTGATCGGCGTCTTCGTCGCAGCGCGCAGTCCGGCGGGAACCAGTGAGTCCAGCATCGGAAGAGCCACGAGGGTCCCGAGTCCGCGAAGAAAAGTCCGGCGTGGAATGGGGAGCGAATCACTCATGAGAGGTAGGGTCTGGGGGAATTATCGATTTTATGAGGCTAAACGCAAGTTAACGGGAAGCGATGGCGTCGGCGGAGTGCGCTGTGCCTCCGCGGCAGTTTTGAAATGGAAAACTTTCGGCGACGGCCAGAATCAGCGCAGAGAATTTGTCGTTCCCGCTTTCCACCTGTTGAACAATGCGGTCCAGCACGGGGCGGTCATAATACTCCACGCCGCGGCCAAGGGCGTAAGTCAGCATGCGATCAGAGAGGCAGTGCAGAAATTCCCAGCGGCGTTTTTCTGCGAGGATTTTAACGAGTTCCGGCGCACCGGAAAAACTGTCCCCACCGCTTAGTTTGCCGGAGGCATCGATCGCGTTGTCGCCATCCTTGTCCCGCCAGCCGCCGATGGCGTTGAAGTTTTCGAGGCCAAATCCAATTGGATCCATGCGCGCATGGCAGGAGGCACACGTGGCGTTGGTCCGGTGCTGTTCCAACTGCTGGCGAAGCGTGCCGGCAAGTTTGCGGCTTTTGTCGTCCAGTTCGGGAATATTCGGCGGAGGCGGCGGAGGCGGAGTACCCAGCAGGTTTTCCAATACCCATTTTCCACGTTTCACCGGAGAAGTGCGGGTGGGATTGGACGTCAGGGTCAACACGCTCGCCTGGGTGAGGACTCCGCGCCGTGGCGTGCCGGCCAGCGAAACCTTTTGGAAACCGTCGCCAACCACGCCGCTCAGGCCATAAAACTTGGCGAGACGGGAGTTCACGAAAGTATAATCGCCAGTGATGAAATCGAACAAACTGCGGTCCTCGGTCATCACGTGTTCGAAAAAGAGTTCGGTTTCCTTTTGCATCGCCACGCGCAACGAGGGATCGAAATCGGGAAAAAGCTGCTTGTCCGGGGCAAAGGTTTCCAGGCTCCGGATCTGCAGCCATTGACCGGCAAAGTTTTCCACCAGGGCGTGGGCATTCGGCGAGGCCAGCATGCGCCGCACCTGCTTCGAAAGCGAATTTCGCAGCTGGCCGTGTTCCGCCAGATCGAGCAGTTCGTCGTCCGGCATCGAGCTCCAGAGAAAATAAGACAGCCGCGAAGCGAGGGCATAGTCGTCAAGCCGTTGCGGTTCCGCCGAAGGGTGTGTGGAGCCGGTGGTATCGCCGATAAACAAAAAATGCGGTGAGATGAGCACGGCCTTCATTGCCAGTTTAATGCCGGCTTCAAAGCTGTCGCCCTCTTCGCGGGCTTTCCGATAGAGGGCCATCAGGCGATCGATTTCCGCGGCCTGAACCGGGCGGCGCCAAGCCCGCCGGGTGAATTCCGATAAAATCCGCTGTGCGGTCGCGCCGGGTTTCCTGGAGGAACTGTTTCCTGCTTTTGCGAAAATCCGAGCAAGCGGCGCAGGTTTCTCCGGGGTAAGCACGGGTTCGGAAAGCACGGCGACCTCCAGATTTTGAATGATCAGATTCCGGTCGGTCAGATTGGGATTGGCGTTGGTGGGATCGGCAAAGTCATTGATGAACGCGGCGGAAAACTGATGGCGGCCGGGCGTGAGTTGGGTGCGAACTTCGTAGACGCGGGGCTGGGCGGCGAGAAGCGACAGCGAAAATACGCGCTGGCCGGGCAAGGGACGGGCCGTAGCCGGGGCGAGAACGTCAAAGGTCTGAATGGGCCGGCCATCGATGCAAAATTCCATTCGGGCCGGTTCACTGCCGGCCTGCTGCGCACAGGCCTGGGCGCGGAGAATCACCTCGCTGTTGTGTTTTGCTTCCACAGTCACGGCGACCTCTCCGTTGTGATCCAGCACAATTTCATGTGAGGGTGTTTGATGAATGATCCTGGGCGCAGCGATTGAATCGCCGGCATAACGTCGGGTCGCGGCGGGCAGAGGTCCTTCGATTTCGAGCCACTTCACAAAAACGATCCCAGGCTGCTGTTTCCCGAGGCGGCCATTCAGCATGAATGTTTCATTTTCCGGTCCGCCGCGTTTACGCAGCACGGCGGCGCGAAACCGTTGGCGCCTGGCGGGAACTCCCACACGGGCTTCGTAGACGCCGGGATGAGTTTCATCAGTGCCGATGACAAAATCCTGGATAAACGCGTCGTTCAGCATCAGCGCGAGTTTCGATCGCCCAGTTGACCATCACGTCGAGCCGGGAATTGGTG
>JBEHXD010000251.1:0-7678 GCA_048498875.1 Verrucomicrobiota bacterium | reverse complement strand
CCAAGCGATTATTGATATACAGGTGCGTCCCGCTCTTCGAGAGCTTGACCCAGCCGCGCTCGATCAGGGCGGCCAGGGCGGCGCGGGCGTCGTCGTTGATCTCCTGCGTGAGCTTATACGGGCTGAAGCGCTTCACGGCTTCCTCGTATTTCCGTCCGGGTTTCAGCAAAAACCGCGCGACGGTCAGGTCCTCGACCACGTGGCCCCTCACCGTCTCCATCTGCTCGCCGACCGCGGGCATGGCCGTCCAGTTGTTGAAGACGTGCGCCACCCCGTGCTTTTTTAGGCAAGCAAGATACTCGGGGCCGAGCCAGGTGCGGTTGCGCAATTCAATGCTGAGGGGCCACGTTTTCGGCAGTGCGGCGAGGAAGCGATCCAACTGTTCGAGAAAGTCGGTCACCGTTGAAAACTCCTCTGGCTGAAAGCGGGAGAACTCCAAGATGATCGGGCCAACATTCGGGCGGATCGACTCCAAGGGATGCAGGAACTTTTCGGCGAAAAGCTCTGGGTTGAGAAACTCGGGATTCAGCTGCCCGGCGCGGTCCCGGTAGCGCTCGGCGATGGCCGGCCAGCGCTTCACCGTAATCGCCTCCGGCACCTTCAGACCGAATCTAAAATCGGGAGGCACCTGCTCGGCCAAGGCGCGCCACTTGTCCTCTCCGTAAAACGTGTAGTAGGCGCCGTCGAAACAGACTGCCTTGAAGGTTTCCGCGTATTCGCGCAGGCACTCCCGCTCGAATTTGGCGTTGGAGAAACGTCCGCGCGTCTCGTAGCGGCTCTCATCGTAGACAAGGCCGAGCCAACCGGGGTAATTCCAGCTCGATGTCCCGACGTAGACCCCATGCTGCGCCAGCGCGGCGATGCGGGCGCGGTAGTAATCGAGGTCAAACGAGAGATCCATGCGACTCACGCTAGGAGGGAACGCCTGATTTTTCGACTGCATTTGAGATTCGGGTACGTGCAGCCTAGTAACATCCGTGCGCACGCTGGGATGACCTTGCCGCACGCCGAGATGTTGCCAAAGCTACGATTTCCCCAGCCCCAACTATGCACGCTAATGCTACGAGTATCCTCGACCTGTTTACCAAGGACCAACGACTAGAGGTCCCCCTGTTCCAGCGCCAGTATGTATGGACCCAAGAGGCGCAGTGGGCGCCGCTTTGGGAAGACGTCTCTCGCAAATTCGAGGATTTCCTCGCCGGTGAAAATGACGGCCCGATTCACTTTTTAGGTGCAATGGTGCTGGATCAAAAAATGACTCCTTCGACGCACGTGACGCGCCGACAGGTAATCGACGGACAACAGAGACTGACGACGCTGCAACTTTTCCTTGCCGCATTCCGTGACTTCGCCCGGGAACACAACTGCCCCGAATTTGCAAAAGTTGTAGGCAAGTACACCGAAAACACCGGCCGGCTGGCCGATCCGGCGACGGAAAAGTTCAAAGTATGGCCGACGCAACGCGACCGTATTCAATTCAAGGATGTGCTGGAGTCAGGGACTCGGGCAGAGTTGCTGCGGCGCCATCCAGTGGTTTTCAAACCTCGTAAACGGAAGCCCGAGGTACGGCCCCTCATGGTTGAAGCGTATTTCTTTTTCTACGCTCAACTGCGTGGATTTTTTATTGGCACAACCGAAGCGCCGGCCCCCGCAGCAGACCTCACGCTTGAAAAGCGCCTCGACGTAGCATTGCTCGCTTTGCAGAACGCACTCCAGGTCGTCGTCATCGATCTCGATCAAGGCGACGACGCCCAGATCATTTTCGAAACGCTCAACGCCCGAGGACAGCCGCTCCTACCCGCGGACCTCCTTCGGAACTACATCTTCCTGCGTGCGGCCCGAAGTGGCGAATCGCAGGACGCGTTGTACGAAAAATACTGGCGCCCTTTTGACGATCCATTTTGGGGCGAAGCGGTACGACAAGGCCGTCTGATCCGACCCCGCAGCGATTTGCTCATGCAGCACTACCTTGCAAGTCGTCGTCTCCGTCAGATTCAGGTCACGCACCTGTTCGTTGAGTACCGGCATTGGGTGGAAAAGCACCGTCCGTTCACCTCGGTGGCCGCAGAACTTGAGGCGATTGCCGACGCCAGGGATGCATATCGCGAAATCGTTGGGCCATCCACTAAATCGCGGCTAGGCGCTTTCGGAAAGTTTCTCGAAGTTTTCGAAGTGAGCACCGTTCTGCCCCTTCTTCTCGCGATTCTTCACACCAAGCCGGAGCCGGCTCAGTTAGAAGAAATCCTCGATTGCTTGGAGTCATATATTGTCCGTCGCAGCGTGTCGCCCTTCGACACCAAGGCGTATAACCAAATTTTCCTTACTGCGGCTCGGTCCCTCAACGCATCTCCAGCTACCGCCGCTAAAATCCGAGATCATCTGTCTCAATTGCAGGGCGACACGGCCATTTGGCCGCGGGACGATGTGTTCCAAACTCATTTCGTCACCCGCGCCGGTTACCACACGTTGACCCAAGCCAAAGTGGTATACCTCCTCCTTCGCCTGAATCAGACCTACGACAACGCAAAAACCGAGAAGGTCACCGTCGGTCCCGGCCTTTCAGTCGAACATTTGATGCCGCAAGGATGGCTCGAACATTGGCCGCTTCAGGACGGCGCGAAGGGCATATCATCGCTCGATCGTTACCTCCGGCCCCACGACGATCCGGCAGCGAAAGCCTCCAACGAGCGCGACCGCGTGGTACAAGGAATTGGAAACCTTACTTTGCTTACGCAGCCGCTCAATTCGGCCGTTAGCAATTTACCATGGCTGAAGAAACGCGAAGCTATGGAAGCCAATACCCTGCTACCGATCACTCGCAGCTACCTTCGCAAGGAAAAGTGGGACGAATCGGAAATCGCGATTCGCGCACGGGACCTTGCAGCCCGCGCCGCACTAATTTGGGGGCAACCGAATGTTCGAACCGGCCCTACGTAATGGCCTCGCCGAAAAAAACTCCGCGCGCTTCACGCATGCTGCCGCTCCGGCCCTGCGTTAAAAATCCGTCGCTCTGGTTTCCCGCACGTCCCGAGAAGAAGAAGTGGGACGAAATCCGAAGCAAGGTCCTTGGCAGAGATGATCACACCTGCCGGTTTTGCGGCCATCGCGCTGAGAAATTCATGCACGTCCACCATCTCGAAGGTGGTGAGGACAACTCGTTGAGGAACCTCGTTACATGCTGCGTCGCCTGCCATGCGGTGAATCATTTCGGCAACAACCTGCGTCTGCAGACCATCGAGCTTTGGTCCTCTCCGGTTCCACAGGTCGAAATCGTTCGGGCGACCCGCGAAGGAGTTCGCTCTGGAAAGGCACTGGATGAAATCAATCGCGAGTTCGAACTCACGCGCGGTCCAATTCCGCCAAAGCAGCTAATGCAGTTTTTAGACAAGGAGCTTCAGCGGCATCCGGATCGTATTAATTTCGCTCTCGCAGAACCGGTTAGCGTGGTGTTCGTAAATTTTAAGCAGTGGCAAATCTAGCTTTCTCCGACCATCGCGACCTACTCCACACCGGCTGCTGACCGATATCATCGGGCGCCAATGTTCCATTTATGAAACTGCTCTCGAATACCCCAACCTCGGAACACGGCCGCTATCTCCGCGAGGCGTTTTCGCGAAGCAACGAAGCTTTCTTCGCGGTGGCATTTCTCAAGGAGTCGGGACTTCGCGATCTCAGCGAGGCGATGCTTGGGCTGCTCAACCGCGGCGGACGAATCACTGCGGTTATTGGGCTCGATTTTTTTCTGACAGAACCCGCCGCGTTGCAGACCTTGCACGCATTCCAAAATGCCGGCCGGTTCGAACTGTTCCTTTTCCAGCAATCGTCAGAGACATTTCATCCGAAGTATTATCGCTTCAGATCTGACCTCGGAAAAGAGGTTGTTGTCGGTTCTGCAAATCTGACGACAGGAGGCCTCTTGAAAAACGTCGAAACGTCCGTCGCTACTGACGTCGCGCCAGATTCCGTTTTCGGTGCAGAATGCGACAAATATGAATCTGAGCTTCTGGCGCTACCAAGGTGTCTACGGGCCACTTTAATCGCAATTGAGCTCTATCGGCGTCAATTCGACGCATGGCACGTGGCGGTTGCGGCGGGAGTGAAAGAGGCTCGCGAACGAATCAAATCAATAGGCGCTACAACGATCATCGATTCTTATCTTGCGGCGTATCGCCAGGACCAGAAGGAGGCGCTCGATCTTGATCGTCGGAAGCGAAATTATGTTCAAGCGAAGGTCGTATTGCACGACATCGCCGATGCAACAAAGCTTGATGAGAACGAATTCCGCCGACTCTACGAACTGCTGGTCGGTGCGGCTGGCCAGAAGGGCCTTTGGCACTCTGGTGGATTAATGCGGCAGAAGAACTTCGTGATTTCGGAACACCGACGTGTGCACTCCTTCATCTCCGACATGGCGGCAAACACTGCGCTAACACCGAAAGCAATATTCGCATTGGGCAGCCGGCGCAGAGATGGGATCACCGGCTTGGGGCCAAATGTGATGACGGAGATTTTCAACGCGCTAGCTCCTGACCGGTTCCCCGTTCTGAACAACAATCCGCTCACCGGGTTGAAAGAACTTGGATTCGGGATCTTCCCGTCACCCGCTCTTTTCTCACCGAGTGACTATGAACGCTACACGAATGCTTTGGGCCGGCTGCGAGACCAGGCCGGATTCAGCGATTTTGGCGAAACCGATCATTTCTTGAATTTCATCTATTGGAAGCTAGCGAAACCGAACGACGGACGGCCAGCCGCGTCCTACGCCACGGCCTGAGGGGAAATCAGGTTATTCTTAGCCGCGCTCGGACTAAGCCGGTTCATTGTCGCGGAGGAAAGAAAGTCCCGTGGCAGTGGGCCAGCTAACGATCACTTTCTGATCAGCGAGAAACGCCTGCACTTCGCGGTGAGGCCGCGCCGAGAAAGCGATCCAAAGTGCAGGAGCCTTTGAACGGCGCTCGCTATGTTGCCGGAGTAACCAGGAATATTCCAGCAATTGGCCAAGTGCTTCTCGCGCCTGAAGCCGACCGGCTTTCGGCTGAATGATTTTTCCTTCTACGATCACCGAGGAGGAGCCTCTCACGGCAACCAGATCGGCTCGTAAACGCCCGAACGAGCGAGTGCCGATTTCAAATCCCTTAGATTTGAGATAGACGACAACGCGGCTTAAAATGGAGTCATGGAAGAGCTCCTTTTGCTGGGTCCCCCGGCGAATTTTAGCGGTCACGACAGTGCGGCGTTTCAACCGCAGAGGCCCGAGCTTTGTGCGACTTTCCGCCTCATTCTGAGATGTCCACGGCAGTAACGCGCGAAGCCGCCGAACACCGCGTTTGACGTTCAATAGCGCGGAACGGGGGGGCGGAATCAACGGCCGCACTCGCGCTGCGGGGACAGGGTCGGCGAGAAGTAGCTTCGTCTTCGCAGAGTCGAGCCGCAGGATGATAGTGCGGCGGCGTTGAGATTTTTTTCCGGTTACTTTGGCGTAAGCGATGATGCCTCGGTCGCTGTCGCCCGTATAGATAAACACTTCATCACCGACTTCGACCGAATCGAAATTCTGGTGGACTCCCCATTCATCGTCGGCAATCGCGCCAGTCACTACGAAATCACGGAACGACTCATACGAAGTTCGGACACGCCGTCCTTTACGGTCAGAGAAGTAATAGCCGGACCGTTTCGAGATGGGGTAAAGCCACGAGTTCACGTAAAGGCGTTATTGTTTTTTGGGGCCGTTAACGCAAAAGCAATCATTGTCGCGTGGGCGCCGGTCCCTCGTAATCGGATGCATTCGATAGACCGGGGAAAGGCTTTTCCCCGCGGCCGAGTCTGCGTCTCGTCCTCCCCATTTGAGGGGGGAAACCCCGCAATTCACCCTCGCGTCCTGCGTGCCGCGCCGGGCGTTCGTGAGACCGCTCAAGCCCCGCTGGGGCTGGGTGGCTCGCTCTCGTACACCGTTCGCGCAGCAGGAACCCGAATGCGCAATCGCCTGTTCTCAGCGTAAGGTCGTGCGATAGATCTGCATTACTGCGCCGGCTTTGAACGGAACGCTTTTGACCAGCTTGAGATCACGGGGCCGGCGGACGTCCGAGAATATCGGCATACCGCGTCCCAAGATGACCGGATGGACGAGAAGCATGTACTCGTCGATCAACCCGGTTTCGATCAAACTACGCGCGAAGCTCGCACCCCCGTGAGCGACCAGGGCTTTTCCGGCGCCCTGTTTGAGCCGCTTGATTTCGGTCGCGAGTTTCCCGGTGTAGACGCGGGGATGGAGCCAGGAGTCCAGCACCGCTGCGGAGGGTTTCGCGCCCTGCTCCTTGCGATTCGCTGCCCGGGAACTCTTCAGGCTGGCCGTCGTGAGTTTTTTATCAGGTGCGCGCAGGCCGCGCCGGGAAAATACCGCTTTGGGGATTTCGTTCATGGGCGCGGCGTACACACCCTTGGAGGTGGGCCACCATACGGCCATGTCTTGATAGGTCCGACTCCCCATCAAATGCAGGCCGGTATCCCACAGCATCGCCACGTCCCACTTGGCAACGTCGCTGCCGGCAGTTTTGAAAATCCAGTCCGCTTCGCCTTTGGGACCCGCCACGTAACCGTCTACACTCACCGACATCTTGAGGATAAGTTTCTTCATGACGCACGCTTAGACAGGACGTTTAATCCGAAGAGCCTCGGAACCCTTCGTGGTTGCGAACGCGCGTGCGATCCGCGGGCGCGAGCATTGTAGCTCAGCCATTCACTCCCGGTCCCTTGTTCGGGGAAAAGCCTTTCCCCGCGGCCGAGTCTGCGTCTCGTCCTCCCCATTCGAGCGGGGAAACCCCGCAACGCCCCACGCCGGCTGCGCCGGAGGTGCGAGTGGAACGCCCGGCGCGGCCCTCCGGCGTTCGGGCTCCGCGCCGCGCTCGCCGTTCGCTCCGACCGGAGACGTCTGCGGTCTCTGCACTCCCGCCGCCTCCGCCGATTCGTCGCCCGAGCGCGACCATTCGGCGGGATCGCTTTCCGCCCCAGCGCGGACGCGACACCGGCGGCTTGCCGTGCGCCGATCCTGGCCGACTCCGGCCTGCGCTACCGGCGTGCGCTTTGCTCCACCCTCGCGTCCTGCGTGCCGCGCCGGGCGTTCTTAGGACCGCTCAAGCGCCGCTGGGGCTGGGTCGCTCGCTCTCGTTGCGCCGCTCGCGCATCCTTGGAGTGCGAAGCCTGACCCCTGTGGGTTGCCTCATTATAGCGCCGGCGTCCGGCGGGCGGTCCTGCGGCGCGAGCGCCTCCGGCCCGTCCACGCCTCAAGGTATTGCTCGCTACGCTGCGCTCCACCTTGACGCTCGGCGCTGATCGTCGGCATCCCTCCGGGGCGGCCGTTTTTACGGTTCGGCTCGGGCTGGGGTCCGCGTGGCGCGGCCCGCCACTAGCGCCGTCGTTGGGGCGCTTCAGAACAGGAAATGTCATGAACTCGATTGAATCCGTCACCGTTGCTCCCGCCCGCGTCTTCAAGGCGCTTTCGTCCGATGATCTCCGCCGCTGCGCTCCCTCTGTCTTCGCCGAGCATGCCCGGCCCGGCGTGTCGGCGCGTTACACTTTCGTTCCCACCGAGCAGGTCGTTGCCCTGCTGGGGGCGGAAGGATGGCTTCCCGTGCGGGCGTGCGAACAGCGCGTGCGGCTCGAGGATCGCGTGGGCTACCAG
>JBEHXD010000250.1:0-7680 GCA_048498875.1 Verrucomicrobiota bacterium | reverse complement strand
CGATAAGCCGCCAGGCTGTTGATTCCGGCCTGGTCGCCCCCGTAAAGCCAGGTCGTCCCCATGACTGAACCTTCGCGCCCCAGAAACATGATGGCCGGCACCACCAGCCATGAGTCGGTACCCGCCACCGCCACCTCGGCATCGCGCACCTTGAGCTCGGAAAGTTTTTCCATGGTGACCGGCCGGATGCGATCAAGGCGGTAGAAGGCAGCGATCGGGGAATTGATCGGCAAGGCGAGGCGCAATTTGGTTTGGACTGCAGTCGCATCAAGCTGCTCCGCCCACTGCCGCCAATGGGAATACACATACTGCGGCAGCCCGAGTTGCGGCCGGGTGAATGCCTGCCACGCCGCCTGATGCGCCTGCCATTGGGCACGAAACGCCACTTGAACGGACGAGACGACGGCAATCAGCCAGACGACCAGCCGCCACCGTGACGAAAACCCGCTGATCAGCCACGCTCCGGTCACGGCAACCCACGGCGCCGCCAGGAGAGCGAAACGAAATGCCCATTGATGCCATTGGACCAGGAAATGTTGAACGAGCACATAAACCACCACACCCAGGCTCCACACCGCAATTTGCCGCGCGTGCCCCTGGCGGCACTGCCAACCGGCATAAATGGCGCCGAGGACAAAAAGGCCCGCCGTTAAAACGCCCGATGAAGCAACATCCGCGTCCGTTTCGGTTTGCTGCAGGATTCCTTCTGCCAGGATGCGGCGCGGATAGTCATGCAAAAACAGATAGCGATCGTCTTTCATCGGCAGATACGGAAGCAATTTCCTTCCCATGGTCCGCAATGCCTCCTCACACCAGAAGGGCTGCGCCGTAGGATCGAAGAGTTGCACAGCGGATGTTTGCAGGTTCAACGAGAGTTTTTCAAAATGCTGCCCGAAGGTCAGAGGGTCTCCATGATGCAGCTTCATGGCTTCGGGCGGGCCAAACAGCGAGTGATAGCTCGCCACATTGCGCCAGTAGCCGGGCACCACAAAAAGCAGCGAGGCCAGGATTCCCGCCGCCGCCGTGGGCACCAGCTTCCGCCAGACCTGTCGTTTTTGCCAGATCAGCCACACCACCCAGATGGCCGCACCGGGAGCCAGATAAAAAAGCGTCCCCTTCGAGCCCCAGGCCAGGGCCACACCGACCGCGCCTACCCAGGAGGATTCTCCCCGCCAGAGGGCACGGTGCCAGAGCAGGTATCCCGCGGCAAACACACCCGCGGTAAACAGGTCGCTTTGAATGGTCGTCAATTGCACGGATACATTCGCCATTCCTGCCACCAGCGCGACCGCGCCCAGGGAAGCGAGCCGGGAAAGCCCTGCCGTACGGGCCAGGCCAAACGTTGAGATAAAGAAAAGCCCTCCCCCAATCAGCTGGCTGAGCGGCGCGAGCCGGAATCCTTCGCGGGTTGCGCCCAGCAGCCAGGTGATCATCAAATCCGGCCCGACCGGCATGTAATTTATCCGCGGATCATCTGTCACGTAGCTTGCGATGGTGCCATCCTGCAGCCACTGCCCGATTTTTGAGAGACGGTACGTCAGGGCGTCGAAGACGGCCGGATCCACCTGTGCGGCAAAAACACAAAGCACACCCATCACCACACCGATTCCGATAACCACCAGACTTTCTGCTGTGCGACCGGCAAGAAAGCGGCCCCACTCCCCGAGAAAAGCACGGGCGCACGCTCCGTCACCGGGCTGGGTACGGCGAAAAAACGCCATCGCCAACAGACTGAGGGCATGAAACCCGAAAAATCCGTCCCGGCCCAGCGCACCAATCGCCCCCAAAACCACTCCTGCGCCCACGATCCACGACAGACTCAGCAGGATCCATCCCACGGTCGCTTCCACCAATCCCCGCCGGTTCAAACCCGCCGCACAAAGCGAACGCCACGCCAGAACCGCGATCATCGCGGCATCCAGCGCAAAAACGACCACCGGTGGAATTATCTGGTTCATCTTTTTTCCCGTGGAAAAATGCTCAGGGATCTCGTCAGGAAAATTTCTCGATCAGGATTCATGACGGGAAGCCCACCACTCGCGGAAAATCACGAGCGCCGCATCCAATAGCCATCCGGCGAGCAAGATCATGAAAATCCAGTGCATTGGCTGCGTCCAGCGACGCCAGACGATAAAGAGATGCTCGGAATCCGCCGGCGACATGCCACGCAGAAAATAATTTCCGAACAGGCAGAAGGCGCCATCCAGCCACAGGCTCAACGGCAGTAAAACACAGGCCGTCACGGCTGCGATCCGTTGCCTGCCCCGCACCGTTTCCGCCCTGGCCTGCCGCCATAGCCAGATCGCCGGCCAAAGGACAAAAATCCACCGGTAGGCATAACTCACCCCGGCCACAAAGCAGGTGAGAATGATGATTGCACCCAGCGCCGCACGAAATCGTTCCGGCACTGCATCCTGCCCGGCCAGTCCGGTGGTAACCCGTCCGATCGTCAGGAGAATGGCTCCCGCCACAATGACCGCCATGCTCGGAATCGCGCACTGCGCGTCCTGCCAGCCAAAATCCCGCCACCCCAACGGCGCACCCATGGTGTAGACTCCTGACGCCACGAGAAAACGCCCGCGATCAATCTGCGCGGCAACCAGGGCCATGGCCACCGCCACGGTGACAAGCGCACCCAGCAAAACCGCCGGCATTTTTTTGACCGGCCGCGCCCAAAGAAAAGCCAGGGCCGCGGTGGCGGGAAAGTATTTCAATCCTGCCGCCAGCCCGAGGCAGCCCAAGGCGACGATCTGCCGCCACCACCGGCCTGCATATGCGGCCAGGCCACATCCCGCCAGCAAGGTGAAGATCACGAGGTCATTGTTGGCCCGCTTCACCGCCAGTAAAACCGGCGGAGAGATCAAAATCAGGGCCAGCCAGGTCGTTTCGCCCCAATTTCGCGGTCGCGAGGTCAGCCACGCCGACACACCGAAACCACCAATCCAGGTCATCGCGACCGCGAAATTGTCCGCCCGCGTCAGCCCGAGATAGTGCAATCCCAGCCACCAATCGGAATACACATGCCCGCGCAACAGCGGGTCCAGGGGATTGGTCAGATGCGGATCGGCCCCCACCCGGGCCGCATCGAGCGCCGCCAGAATGGCATAGGAATCAAGGTAGGGAGTTCCAAAATCCAGAATCCCGATTGCGGCGAGCAATTTTGGCCAGATGGCCGTCAGACTCCATCCCGCAATGCACAGCGCAGCCAGAATCCAAACGTAAACCGGCGACCTGTCTGCAGCCCTGGTTTCCATCGGCTCAACGTTCATGTCCGGGCGGGCAAACCGCCGTGCTTGACCGCCTGCCTGCAAATCGCCGTCCATTCCACGGATTTCATCTATTTCTTCAGGCGAAATTTCAGCCGCCAGAGTGCGAACCACGTCATGCGCAGCAGCAGCCAACCGTGGCTAAAGCGGGAAATATTGGTTTCCCCGTAGGTGCGGTCCCGGTACCGCACGGGCAGATCGCGGATCCGAAGGTCCAACAGCGCCGAACCGAAAAGCAGGTTGAAATCCCCAAACGGATCGAAGTCACCCAGCTCCGCGATGCGCAGGAGCAACCGCTCATAGTCCGACCGCAGAATCATCTTGGTTCCGCAAAGACTGTCCTTGACCGGCTGGCCCAGCACATAGCTCAGGGCGAAGGCGAAAAATTTGTTGCCGAGGAGATTGAGAAAACGCATGGCGCGGGCTTCCATCGGATAGACCAGCCGGCTGCCATTGACGAATTCTGCGCTGCCGCTTTGGAGTGCCTCGTAGAACTTGGGCAAATCTTCCGGTGGCGCCGTGAGATCGGCGTCCTGAATGACCAGCACCGCCCCTTTTGCCGCGGCAAACCCGGTCCGCACCGCGTCCCATTTTCCCCGCCCGGGCTGTTGCAGCGCGCGCACCACGTGGGGGCCCCGGTAGGCGGCAACCTCGGCCTGAATGGTTTTCCAGGTCTCGTCGCGGCTGTTGCCCTCGACAAAAATAATCTCGGTTTTGTGGCCCAAAACCGGAATTCGATCCAGGGCCGGACGAATGTTACCCGCCTCATTCCGCGCGGGCACGATCACCGAGCAGCTTATTTCCTCTGCGATCACCGGCCGGCGCCGTGGACGCGCCGTGATGGAAAGGGTGATGCCCAGATGATTCACCAACGGCAGCCGCACCAGAAAGGAATTAAGCAGGGGCGACAAAAGCGGCCAGTCAAAGGGAAAAAATTGTATCCGCTCAAATGACACAACCTCCCACCCGGACAGTTCCAGGAGATTAAAGAGGTCGTCATGCGACAGCCAGTTGCTGGGCGGCTGGCGCACGACCGCGCCGAAGCCCTCGGCCAGTCCAAGCAGGGGCAGCCAGAGCGTATTCAGCGTGGTGATGTGGAGGCGGGTCCGGGGGTGCGCGGACGCCTGGAGGTTTTGGAGGGTTGACTGGATATCACTCAAATAACCGGTGAGGTAATCGAGAATGATATGATCGAATTGCTCCGGCAGCGGTCCCTGCTGAACATCCTTTTCCAAAAATTCCAGCGCAGTCCGCCCCGCGTGCGCCCGGCGGGCCGCGGCGATCATGGCCGGACTGAAATCGACGCCCACTCCCCGCGCCGGATTCAGCCCCGCCAAAAGGTCGCCGGCGCCGCAGCCACACTCGAGCACGCGGCTGCCCGCCGGAATGTGATGCCGGAACTGACGAAGCAATTGGGCGTGAAAATCCGCCTGGACCGCGCGCGGCCGCTTGTTATTCGCCGCCACCCAGTCGAAGTGGGCTCTTAAATCCGTCATGGAGCGGGTGGGCTTTGATTGGTTTTGGGTGGCGGCAAGGTCACGTTGACGAGCCGGCTGGCCTGGACGATCTTGGTTCCAAACCGTTTTTCGGCGAGCAATTCCAACTGGTAGCCTGGCGGCATGCGATCCTCCGGCACCAATTCATGGTCACCGTCGACGGTGGTCGGCCGCATGGACTGAAAGACGAGAATCTCGCGAAAGTTGTGCTGATCGAGTTGATACTTCAACCGGTCCGCCACCTGATTGGCGCGCCCGATCAGAATCGACGGCACTTTGACCATCAACCAGGGAAGGCTCGAGGTGTTGCTGATCACCAGCCGTTCACCCGCGGGCCTTTCGGCCACAAACCGCTTCTCCCACTCGATTTCATCGATGCCCATATTGGAATAAATATGAAAAGCCGCCCGGCTGGTGGTGACGCCCAAGGCGAAAACCGACATCCCGACCGCCAAAATCAGGCTCACCGGCAGACGCCGGTCCAGGGCCGCGGCCGCGGCCCCCACCAGAAAGGCCAGCACCACGTAGAAGGGAAGGCTCAGGCGCGAAGCAATGGGGTCCGTCAGGCTCGACCAGTAATAGAACAGGATCAGGAAGGTATTTATCACCGTGCCGATTCCGAGGAAGAACAGCGCTCCTCCGTCCGGATTTTCCCCGCGAAAAAGGATGCGCACCCGGGGAATTCGACCCAGCAGAAAACAACCAGCCAGGATTCCCAGCACTGTGAGCGGGAATGAATTTGCCAGCCTGGGACCCGTATTAAAAAAGAACTCCATCGCGCTCTTCACATTGCCGGAGAAAT
Organism: Verrucomicrobiota bacterium; assembly: GCA_048498875.1. Classification (GTDB taxonomy): domain Bacteria; phylum Verrucomicrobiota; class Verrucomicrobiia; order Opitutales; family Opitutaceae; genus Lacunisphaera. The sequence continues at coordinate 2,116 of JBEHXD010000250.1, read as the reverse complement.
AATCGGCGCTGAACCGGGTATCCTGATTTTCCTTCAATTCCCACATCCACTTGGAATTCGACAGCACCTTGTTCTGCAGGGCGGAGATGATGAGCAACAGCGGCGCGATCACCGCCACCCAGGACAAAATTATCCGGCGTTGCCGCCACCATCCGATCGCAATCAACAAGGCCACCGGCGCCACATAAATGGCCGATTCATACCGGGTCTGCGCCAGCAGCACCGCCCCAAGCACCAGAGCCGACAATCGCGTCTCATCACTCTGGCGGAGGTACGCCGCGCCCAGCGCCGCAACCGCGAGAATCATGGTGACATTGAGCAATTCCATGCCCGAACCCGTTGCATTCTGTCCGAGCAACGGCAACGAACCCAGCAGGAGCACCGCCAGCATGCCTCCCACCCGGTGGTTGAGGCGCCGGCCCAAATAATAAATCAAGCCCAGCGTCACCGGCAGCAGGCAGGCATTCAACAAGTGGGCATTCGTGGTGCGGTACCCGGTGAAATCGTGGACGAGCGAAATCAAAAACGGGAAAAAATTGGGCCTTTTGTCGAGATAGCTGTCCGTGGGCAGAAACACCCCGAGCAGGTCGTACCCGCGTATCATCGTGGCGGAGTCACGATAATAATGCATGTTATAGGCGGTGGATTGCAGGACGAATTCGTCGAACAGCACCTTGCAGCGGAAGGGTTCGGAGGAAATCGCCACCAGGGAGAGCAAACCGATGCACAGCCCGGCCAGCCAAAGCTCTCCACGCCGCACCGGATCTCCCGGCGACCGGCGGCGCCACAAACGCCACAGAGCCACGACCCACAGCACAAAGGTCAAAAGCATCAGGTAATAGCCGAAGCGCCGGACGACAAAGGTGGCCTGCTCAACGTTCAATGCCAGGAACCCGAAATACGTGGCCCCGACGGCAGCCAGACCGAATAGCGCGAGGCGGCAATCGGGCCGGCGTGAAACTGCCGCAAGCTTATCGCGCAGGGACAGAAAACGATCGGAATTCACGGCAGGCGCTTGATGAAGTTGTCGAGATAGGCCTGACGGACCTTTTCCCTCTCCTCCTTCGTCAATTTTTCCAGGGACGATTTCTTCTCGACCGGCGCGGACGCCGGTCCCTCCCGGATCGAGGCCACCCGGCTGATCCGCGTGAACGTCAGGGGCGTGAACCGCCTCTCCCACACCGTCTCCAGTTCATAGTCGGGGCCCAGGTCGTCATCGCGTTTCTCAATCTGATCGTGGAGCGTCAATTTTCCCGTATCGGCATCCACATCGAAGTGTTGGAAGACGTAAATGGTGGAGAAAATCCTGTTCCGCCGGTTATAGATGATATTTTCCTTTTGCTCCCGGGCCCGGCTGATCGTCGTCGCCGAAACCAGGTGCGTCACCCAGATGATCGCACTGTTATCGATCATCAAATAATCCCGTTCGGGATGTTCGGCGATAAACTGACGGCGCCACTCCATTTCCGCGCCGTAATAATATTCCGCCGAGTAGTTGTGCCGGGCCATGGCCGGGAGCGATTGTGCAAATATGCCAAAACCAACGAGAGTCGCCAGGATCGGCCAGACCTTGCCGCGCCAATCCATCTCGGTGGCAACCGTCACCGTCGCAATAATCAGGGTCAGGTTGAAGGGCAGACTGAGACGCCGGATGACCGGATCATCGAACCTGCCCCAAAAATAACACAGCATCAGCAGCGCGTGGGCGGCAAATCCGAGGGCAAAAATGGCCAGCGCGATCCTCGCCGGGGAAACCTCGCGGCCGGCCCGGATGGTTTTCACCATCCAAAGCACAAAAAAAGGCAGGGCAATAAATCCCAGAATCGAGATGGACAGGGAATTGGAATGTTCACCGTTGGTGCTGAAAAAGAAATTCAGGTCGTGCGCAATGTTGTTGGGGATGTAGCTCGGGGAAAACGGCCGGTCGTAGCCCGCCTGGCTCGCCATTTCCCACGACGAGGTGCGTGCACTGAAAATCTTATTGTGCAGCGCATAGGGCACCAGCAACAGCGGTCCAAGCGCCAGGGTCATGGTCAGGGACACTTTTCTCTCCTGCCACCAAACCCAGAGAATGAGCAACCCCGTCGGCGCCCGGATGTCGCGCTCCACCTGGACC
>JBEHXD010000249.1:0-7686 GCA_048498875.1 Verrucomicrobiota bacterium | reverse complement strand
TGGGTGCCGGCATTCGGGGCTCGGTTCAGTTTCTCGACGAATACCTGGTGCATTATCGAATCCATCAGTCGAACGCCTATCACGCCGCGGGATCGCGGATTCGCCTAATTCGCGGAGAGTACTTGTTGCGACTGGGCATGCTCCCGGCGATCTCCCAGGCATCGAACCTGCCGATGAGTGCCTCTGATCGCGCCTTCGTGGAGGAATACTTGCAATTACTCAATCGATCGTCCGCGGGAACGATTTCATGGGCCTTGTGGCGGTTTTATCTGCGAAATGCGGAGTTGTTTTTTAGCGGACCCACCTTTGGTCTGTCGTGGCCGACACGTTTTCGCAAGAGTGTGGCGGCGACCCTGGCGGCATTTTTCCGCCCGGGTCAATCCGTCGACCGCAAATACTTTTCTGTCGGCGCCGCCGTCAATAACGGTTCATCTTAGCGGGCAAAAAAATCGAGTCCGTTAATCGTGTCCAAATCGACCGATCGTGCGGCCGCTGACACGGGTCCGGCAAAAAAAGCAGGAAAATGCAGCGGTCGTGCTCCGGCAAATGGAGGCCGGGGAAAATGAAATCCGCGAGGCGAGGGATGGATCTGCCCGCCGAACCCCGGGATGGGACCGTGATTTGGCGGGGGAGGGAGATGACCGTGGAATTGAAAAGGATTGTACGCAAAAAGGTACGGTGACGGCGGCAGGCTGCTCGGATTGAAGGAGGCGAATGATCCCTCCTGGTGGGAGAGGCGAGGTTCGCTCCACCAACCCACGGCGAAAAATGCGGCGAAAAGCACCGAGCGGCTGGCCCAGCGCCGTGCGCGCTTTTGCCAGTAGGAGCGGCGAAAGGATCTGGCCGGAGTATTGGAATCAGTGGGGATGGGTGTAGTGAAGGAGTGGATTAGTTCCGGTTTGGCGACTTTGGCGAACCCGCTTTCAAACTGGGCATACGTGATCGAACCGAGCACCGGGCGAAGTTTCTCGAAGGCATAACGGGCGTCGTGGGCAAAACGCGGAAATTGAAGAAACGCATGGGGAATGTCATGGGAGGTCAGGGTCTCGACCAGCTGGTAAAAATTTTCCGCCAGGACCGCTTTTTGTTTTGAAGGATCCCCGGTGCCGCGCAATCCACCGGGGGTGCTTCCTGTCCCGCCCACGCGGACCCGGCTGGCGGCTGCACTGTCCAGCTGGCGAACTGGAATCACCGCGAAATCGATCGTAACTAAGCCTCGGGCGAGCACGTCAGGTAAGGTTTCACAGAGTTCCGGATTCTTTACGATGTACGGGGCCCCGGGACTTTCGATGTCATGTTCCAAACCTGCATTGCAATGTTCGTAGTAACCTTGACCGCGGGCCAATCCGGCGAAGCCGGTGTCGAGACCCAGTTCGGTCAAAAGCTCGACCAATAATGTGGTGCCCGCACGGCCAGTTCCAGTGATGATGATTTTGTGTTTTTTTCCGGAAGTCATGGGCAATGGGCCGCGAACGGATACGGCGGGCGCGGTCAGCCCTTGTGACGGATATTTCCCAAAAAAGTTGCCCGAAATTTGGAGAAAGAAATAGCAACCAAACGTTCCGGTTTATGTCTTCGCTGCCCATGCCAAAAGAACCACGTCACCGCCCTCTTCCTTTTTTACCTGCGCACCGGGACGGACATGTTTTCTGGCTGTTTGGATTTTCCGGAGCGGGAAAGACCACGCTCGCCGGTGCGCTGAGGGACGATTTCTCGACTCATGCCGGATTAAATCCGTTGATGCTGGATGGCGATCGCCTGCGGAGCGGGCTTAATCGGGGTCTGGGATTCAGCGATGAGGATCGGGACGAGAATTTGCGCCGGGCGGCGGAAGTGGCGCGGCTGGGAATTGAGAGCGGCCTGACGGTGATCGCGGCCTTTATCACCCCGCGGGAGTCGCAGCGGAGAATGGTGGAGGAAATTATCGGTACGGATCGCATTTCGTTAATCCACGTGGATAGTGCGCTGAACGCCTGTCGCCGGCGGGACGTCAAAGGTCTTTATGCCCGCACGGATTCCGGGGGAGTGCAGAAGATGACTGGAATCGATTCCCTCTTTGAGGCGCCGCTCGGCCGGATCGCCTTGAGGCTGGCTACGGATTCGGAGTCCGTCGAAGAATCGGCCACCAAGCTAACGGCCTTTGCCCGTCGATGCTTTCCGCGGATGCAAGTGGCGGTTTAGGCCGTTTGTTTGTCGTAAAGCGATTTATAGAGCGCATTGCCTTCGTAAAGCGAAGCGTGGTCGCCCTGGGCGACGATTTCGCCCTTGTCGAACACCAGGATCATCGAGGCATCCCGGATGGTGCTGAAGCGATGAGCGATGATGAGAACGGTTTTTCCGACAACCAGTTTTCGTAGCGCATCCTGTACGGCGGCTTCACTGTCGGAATCGAGCGCACTGGTGGCTTCATCGAGGATGAGTACGGGAGCGTTGCGCAGAAAGGCACGGGCAATGGCGAGGCGCTGCTTCTGGCCTCCGGAAAGTCGTGCGCCGCGCTCACCCACAAGCGTGTCGTAGCCTTGGGGAAACCCTTGGATGAAATCGTGGGCGAAAGCCGCACTGGCCGCTGCTTCGACTTCTGCACGGGTCGCTTCCGGTCGCGCAATCAGCAGGTTGTTGAAAATGGTGTCGTTGAAGAGTACGGGGTCCTGCGAGACGATCGCGACGTTGCGGCGGAGATCGGCAAGACGAATAGCCCGGAGGTCATTGCCGTCGAGAGTGACCCGGCCTGAAACCGGATCAAAGAACCGCGGAACGAGGTGGGCGAAGGTGGATTTGCCGGCGCCGCTTCGGCCAACCAGGGCGCAGACGGTGCCGGCAGGAAGCCGCACCGTGATGTTCTTCAGCACAGGTTCACCGGCCTGATAAAAGTAAGAAACCTCTTCGAAAGCCAGTTCGCCGGTGGCGCGGGGCAAGGGCTGGGCGAAAGGGGTGTCGACGATGGCAACGGGAGCTTGCAACACCTCTTCGAGACGGTCGAGGGCGCCAAGACCGCGTTTCATGTCGTTGTTCAGGCTGCCGAGCTTCTTGATGGGTTCATAGCTGGCGTAGAGTGCCGTGATGAGCGTGATGAAGGTGGCCTGGTCGAGATGCACGCGATAAGCGTACAAGAGTGTGAAAGTGATGCCGACGGCGGAAATGATTTCGATGAGCGGGGTGAGCGCCTTCTCATACTTCATGAATTTCATCTGCGCCCGGATCAGGGTCTGCGATGCGCGGACGAAGCGTGACACTTCGCGTTCCTCGAGATTGAAGGCGCGGACTTCGCGCGCCGCACCGAGGTTTTCGCCAAAAATATTGGTCACGGCACCGAGCTCGGTTTGGATTTGTCCCGCGCGGCGGATAAGTTTTTTGCCCACGTAGCGAATGGGCAGCACCGACAAGGGAACGACGGCAAGAGTGACCAGGACGAGCGCGACGCCCCGTTCGTGATAAGCGATCCAGCCGACGATAAAAATGCTCCCGATCAAACTTGCCGGACTTTTGACAATCTCGTTGGCGACGCTGGTGAGCGTGGTCTGGATTTGATTGGCATCAGACAGCCCCCGTGAAAGCAGATCACCGGTGGCGTTTTTTTGAAAAAAGGAGAGTGGAAGAATCTGCAGTTTGCGAAAAAAATCCAAACGCAGCGCTTCGAGCACGCGGGTGCCGACCAGCTGAATCAGGTAGGCGTTGAGATACCCGGTCACGCCGCGGATGGTGAAGACCACCGGAATCCACAAGGCCAGCGCGACGAGTTGCCAGGTGCCCAGGGGCAGGGCGTCCTTGGCAAAAATCACCGGAAAAACTTTTTTCACCATCAGCGGCAGGCCGGCCCCGGAGGCGATGCCGGAGATCACACCGCAGACAATGGCCATGATCAGCAATCGGCGATGAGGGCGCAGGTAACCAAAATAAGGCCGGAAGCGTTTCAGATTCATGGAGCGGCGGGACAACTAATCTTTCGCCGACCGCACGTCGAGCGCATCCCGCAGGCCGTCGCCCAGGAAATTCAATGAGAACAGCGTGAGGGAAAAAATCACGCCGGGGAAGAGGAGCAGCCACGGAAATTCCTCCATCTTCTCCGCCCCGTCCTTGATGAGCGTGCCCCACGAACTCATCGGTGGCTGCACCCCGAGACCGAGGAAACTGAGGAATGCCTCCAGCAGCATGACGGCGGGAATCGTGAGTGTCGTATAGACGATGATCGGGCCGAGGGCGTTGGGCAGCAGGTGGCGGAAAATAATGCGTCGATTGCCCAGACCGAGCGATCGGGCCGCTTCGATAAATTCCATTTTCTTAAGCGCCATCACCTGGCTGCGGACGATTCGCGCCATGGTGAGCCACTCGACCGCTCCGATCGCGACAAACATGAGGGTGATATTCCGCCCCAAAAAAACCATGAGCAGGATGACAAAGATCGTAAAGGGCAGGGCGTAAATGATGTCGACCAATCGCATCATGAAGGCGTCAGTCTTCCCTCCGATATAACCGGCGACCGCCCCGTAAACGACGCCGATCGTCAGCGCGACGAAAGTGGCGCATAGCCCGACTCCAAGAGAGATGCGTCCGCCATATAATAACCGCACGAGAAGATCTCGTCCGAGCGTATCGGTTCCGAACCAATGAGTGGGGGAGGGTGATGTCGCTCCGAGGTCCAGGTTTTGCTCCTGATAAGAGAAATGAAGAAACCAGGGGCCCGCAATGCAGAGCAGGCTTAGCACGGTCAGCACCAGGCCACCGGCCACGGCCAGCCGGTTTTTTTTGAGGCGATGCCAGGCGTCCTGCCAAAGCGAGGTACCCCGATTGTCATCGGTCGACGCGAGAAATGGTGCGCGCAGCGGGGGTGTCGTCGATGGCATGTTAGAATGGACGCGCGCGAAAATTTTGCCGGTGGGGCCGGGTCATTCGAGCTTCATCCTTGGGTTGAGCCACATCTGAACGATATCGGCCACAAGGTTCAGGCTGATGATGAGTGCGGCATAGAGAATGACCGTTCCCAGTACCACCGTGAAATCCCGGCTGAATGCGCTATTGACGAACTCGCGACCGAGTCCGGGGATTTGAAAGATTGTTTCGATGACAAATGAACCGGTGAGAATACCCGCGACCGCGGGCCCAAGGAACGCCACCACCGGCAGCAATCCACCCCGCAGGGCGTGTCGCAATACGATGCGAAGTTCCGAAGCTCCCTTCGCCCGGGCAGTGCGGATGTAGTCCTGGTTCAATATTTCCAGCATCCCGCCACGGGTGAGACGCATAATGTAGGCGGCGTAAACAAACCCAAGCGTCACTCCCGGAAGGATTCGATCAGTGGGCCCATACCAGCCGGATACGTTGAACCAGTTTAAATAAATTCCGAGGGAAAGCGCCAGCAGCGGTCCCAACACGAAGGTGGGAACACAGATTCCGATCATGCCCACCGTGCTGCACAGATAGTCGATGACGGTGTTTTTTTTGACTGCGGCGATAATGCCGAGCGGCAAACCGAGGGCCAGGGCGACCATCAGGGCCCAACCACCGAGTTCCAGGGAAACCGGCAGCTTGTCCGCGATGATCTCGTTCACGCTGCGATTGGCGTATTTGAACGATGGTCCGAGGTCTCCGTGTACGATTCGCCCGAGGTAGTTGACGTATTGACGCCACAGGGGCTGATCCAAGCCGAAGTGAGCTTCCAGATTTCTCAGGATTTCGGGAGGAATGGCTTTTTCCGAGGTGAAGGGACCTCCCGGAACAAATCTCACCATGAAAAACGTCGCCGTGATGATCACGAAGAGGACCGGAATGGCCTGCAGCAGACGGCGGGTGATGAAACGAATCATGGGAGGAAAAGCAGAATGCAGAGGACGTGCCCCCGCGCAAGGCTGCGACATGCCGTTTTACATACGGGTCCCCGGGTGGCGCGGTATTTTTCAACCTGCTTCCACGGTCTTATCGGCGGTGATGAAAAAGATCTTTCAATCCCATCGTGATCGGGCGGATGCCGTTGTTTTTTCGACGTGAGGTTAGGGGGAAGATTTCGCCAAAGCCGCGTGCACGGCGGCCAGGAGTTCCGTAATTTCGAACGGCTTGCTCAACACGCAATCGACCTTGGAGGCGGCGATTTTTTCCAGGTCGTCGGAGTTGAGCCGTCCGCTCGCAATCATGATTTTCCCTCGGTAACGGCTGCCGGTGCGGATGCGTTCCGCCAGTTCGATGCCATCCAGTCCGGGCATGTTGACGTCGAGAATGAGCAAATCGAAATCGTCCGGATGCTCTTGTAGAAATTGCCATGCGGCGGCTCCGTCCGGCAAATGCGTGATCGTGTGTCCCGCCCGCATGAGCGCAGCGGTCACCGCGCCCGCCACCATCAGGTCGTCGTCAGCCAGGAAAATTCGCGCGGGCGTATGCGCCGACGGCGGTGGGGAAGGCGGCGGTGGAATTTCGTTCACCGGCAGCGCCAGCATCGGAAGGAGGACGTGAAAAGCCGTGCCTTGGCCCGGAACCGACTCCACTTCGATTTTTCCGCTGACGGCGGTAACGAGATGCCAAACCGTGGCGAGGCCGAGTCCCGTGCCTTGTCCGACATCCTTGGTGGTGAAGAAAGGTTCGAAGATGCGTTCCTTGACCTGTGCGGACATGCCCATGCCATTGTCGCGCACGGTCAGTCGTTGCCATCCGTGAACCTGCCGGTGCGAGCGCGTCGGATCGGAATAGCTCGTCGAACTCGCCGGAAGCAAAGTGGCTTCGACGCGGATGGTCGGCGTCCAATTTACCGGGTTTTGCGCGAGTTTTTCCAGCAGGGTATCGCGCGCGTTGATGACGAGGTTCAGAATGATCTGATTGAGATCCGTCGCACTGAAATAGAGCGGGGGAAGGTCGGCCGGGACGGCCTGCTCCCATTGGATTTTGCGGTCCATGGTGAGCCTCAGCAGGGCGAAGCAATTGGTGACGACCGTGGCCAGTTGAATCTGCTCCGACTGTTGATCCGCCTTGCGGCCAAAAGTGAGAAGACGCCGGGTCAGTTCCGAGGAACGCTGCACGGCTTCACCGATCAACCGGGTCTCGGCCAGCAGGGCTTCGTCGTGAGACCAGTCGAACTCGATCTGGCCCACCTTGAGCATGATCGGGGTAAGGAGATTGTTGAATTCATGGGCAATCCCACCGACCAGCTCGCCGACGGCGCGCAATTTTCGCGACTGGGCGATTTCCTCGTCCAGGTTGCGCCGCTCGGTGATGTCTTCCGCGAGTACGCAAAGCCGGCTGTTGCCAGTGGTGTCGGGGGCCATGGGAACGAGGGTGAAAATCACCCGCTTGCGCGCGCCTGTCAGGGTGTGTTCCTCGCGAAGGAGACCGCGAACGGTGAGCCAGCGCTGAAGGAGTTCGCCCAGATGCGAAATCCATTCCGATCCGGGGGGAAAATCGGACAGCAGGTGTCCGGATAACTCGGCGGAGGAGAGACCGGAATAGACCTCCGCCTGGCGATTGACGGAGAGGATGCGATAACTTCCCTGGGGAACCGCCTCGAGCACGCACATGGCGATGGGAATGTTGTCGTAAAGTGTGCGCAGAAGCACTTGCTGCCGTGCCAGCTCGCCGGCCTGGCCGGCGATGTGCCGCCGTAGTGCCCGCTGGCGCATGAGGCCCCACAGGGCCGCGATCAGTCCGAGCGCCAGTACACCGGAACCGTAGTTGATGACCTGCTGCCGCGAGATGACGGTGGAGCTG
>JBEHXD010000248.1:0-7695 GCA_048498875.1 Verrucomicrobiota bacterium | reverse complement strand
GGCCACGGAAAACGTGCGTCGGCGCGACCGCAACCATCCGAGCGTGGTGATCTGGTCGCTCGCCAACGAAGAATTCAACACGCAGGGCACCCCCGCCGGCGGTCGGACGGCGGCCACCATGAAACAGAAGCTTAAGCTGGTGGATCCGACCCGCCTGGTCACAGCCAATTCGGATCTTGGAAATGTTTTTGAAGGGCTGAATTCAGCCGTCGATGTGCGGGGGTGGAGTTATCACATCGGGGTAAACAACATGGATGCCTACCACACCGCGCATCCCAATCAGCCCAACGTCGGCAGCGAACAAGGCAGCACGGTTTCCACCCGCGGCATCTACACCGTCGACAAGGCCCGCGGTTACGTCACGGCGTACGACGACAACGGTCAAAACTGGTCGAACACCGCGGAGGAATGGTGGACCTTCTTCGATGCACGACCGTGGCTCTCCGGTGGATTCATCTGGACGGGGTTCGACTACCGCGGTGAACCGACTCCCTATGCGTGGCCGTGCGTCAATTCGCATTTCGGCGTGATGGACACCTGCGGTTTCGCGAAGGACAATTTCTGGTACTATCGCGCCTGGTGGACTCAGGAACCGGTGCTGCATCTCCTGCCGCATTGGAATTGGGCGGGCAAGGAAGGCCAGGTCATCGATGTCCGGGCGTTGAGCAACTGCGACGAAGTTGAGTTATTCCTCAACCAAAAGAGCTTGGGGCGCCAGTCGATGAAGCATGATTCGGAATTGAAATGGAAAGTCGCGTACGCGCCTGGACTGCTCTCGGCGAAGGGTTTCAAGAACGGCAAAGTCGTCATTGAAGACAAAGCCGAAACTACCGGAAACGCCGCCAGCGTTCAACTGACACCCGACCGCGCCACTATTACAGCGGACGGCGAAGATATCGCAATCGTCACGGTGTCAGTAACTGACGCCCAAGGCCGGGTGGTGCCAGTGGCGGATAACGCGATTGCCTTTAACCTCGAGGGTCCGGGAAAAATCATCGGAGTCGGCAATGGCGATCCCAGCAGCCACGAAGCCGACACCTTTGTCGCCGATCCGGAAATCACCACCCTGCCGGTGGACGGTTGGAAAACAAAGAATGTCCCGATGTCGTTTCCGGAAACCCAACCGGAAGTGGCCACGGATTATGATGACTCAAGCTGGACACCTGTCGATGTTCGCGGGGAAAAAGGCACCTTGGAAGCCAACGGTCAGGGATTTTTCCGGACTCAGCTGAAGTTGACGGACGAGGATATGAAATCACCCGCCATCGAACTTTGGTTCGGAAAGATGGACGGCAACGCCACTCTTTTCGTGAATGGCACCAAGGTGGCTGACGCCAACGACGGCAGCGCCGCTTCGGTTTTCGAAGTCAGATCACTGCTGCATGCGGGAGCCAACAGCATTGCGGTGCTCTCACGTACCTGGGGCCCGACTGGCGGCATCAGTCATGGGGTAAACTGGCGGAAAATCCGTGCACCTCAGTCCGTGCAGTGGAGCCGCAGTGTTTTCAACGGGTTCGCCCAAATCATTATTCAGACCACTCAACAAGCGGGGGAGATTTCCCTCAAGACCGCGAGCCCGGGTTTGAAGACAAGCATCCTGAAATTGAAGACCGAAGCGCCTGTGATCATTCGCGCTGCGGTAAGATAAATGAGATAACGCCTCTGTCCCCACATAGCGTCGGTCCTGCCAAATCAATGGACGGGAGCTTTGGCTCTCGTCAGCGCATGACGGGCGCTGGAGCACGCTTGAATTGGCAGTTCAGAATCCAGTGGTTACCCGAGGCGTCGCTTTCATCGGGCCAAAAAAGAAAATCGGCAATCTCGTGCCCGGGCATCGTCACCGCCATTCCCGGAAATTGCGGCAGTAGCCATGAACCCTCTTTGTTGCGCGGCACCGCAACGGTGAAATGACCCAAGGAATCGCGGGAAAAGATGCGGACTTCTCCCAGTAACACCGTCCCATCGCACCTGAACCGGTGCACTTTTGCCACATAGAGGAAATTGTCGTCCGCATAGGCCAGTTCCACGGCTATCTGCAGATCATCAGTGGCCTCCTTCCCTGCCACCAAGCTGCTCAAAAAATTCGTCGGGCGCTTTCGGGTGCCCATATCAAGGACGGCAGGGATCCTCATCACTGTTTTCCCATCTGTTCCCGTGACAAACGGGAGACCGCTTTGGGCATTTTGCCAGTCAGCAATTGCGCCGAGAACCAATCGCCCTTCGACCTGAGGAAGAGGCTGATTGTCGAGGTCGGTTATGATCAATCGCACTTCAAAGTTACGCGGTGAGCGCAGCTCATCTGCAGCTGAAGATCGGAAGAAAGACATTAAGCTAATAATAACCCGAATCGCATCGGGGTTGGCAGAGCAAAAATCCCTGCGCAGATAATTTTCAGAGTCATCTGAACAGTCCGGGATTATTTCTTCATCTGTCCCTCAGCTCCCTGCGCTTCATCAAATGTCGGGAAGAATTATCCTGCAGGAAATTTTGTCCGAAGAAATTTCGGGGAATTGATACCGCATCTCCGAAGAACAAAGCACCAAGACCTCACGGCATTATTTCAGTACACCTGAGCCCTCTCGAAAAGTGAGAGCAATCAGAAGATATGGTGTAGAACCCAAGTATATCGTCCACGTGCCGCTGGAGATGCACCACTGGGCACACCCCTAACTTTTTACTATTAAGTACTAAGGAGTTTTAGCCGTTAACAACTCAAACAACCTCTGTTTTCTCAGACTTTTTACTTAATGCAAAACTATGTAAATTATGGCTTCGCGACTACCTAACCATTGAGTCATGGCCGTTGATAAGTAAAACACCCTAAATCTCATCAAGAAAAAGATTGAACCCACACAATCCTCACCTCTTAATGCAAATCATTAACAATATGAAAGCCTACTTCCTCCCCCTTGTAGCGTTCTCGGTTTTTGGCTCTCTGCTTTCTTCAGCTCGTGCCGGCCAAATGCCTTCCCCCATCAATACGGTCGTCCCGGTCGTTTCTCGCGAGCTCGCCGAAACCCCTGGACAGGTAGAACTCCAGCTCACGCTCAATGACAGCGGCTATGTCACCAGCGCATCGGTCAAGAGTTCTTCCAACTCCAAGCTTGAAGCCCCCTGCTTGAGGGCGATCCGCCAGTGGCGCTACACGGTGCCAGCCGGTTCCAATTCGACCTTTGTTCAACCTTTCCGTTTCGGCGGTGAAACCATCGACACCACGTCGGTCGCCGCCACCCGTCCCGAACCGAAAAGCCGGGTTGTTCCTGAAGTGCCTGACGAACTCGCTCACATTTCCGGCGACGTCATGATCGCCCTCGCCATCGGTGCGAACGGTGAAACGATCGATTCGTCGGTCGTGAGTTCCACCCATGAAGAGCTCAACAATCTTTGCCTCGCCGCCGCGAAGAAGTGGACGTTCAAACCCGCGACGATTCAGGGCCGGGCCATTTCGAGCAAAGTTTATCTTCCCTTCCATTTCGTCGGCTCCCCTGAAGCAACTTTCGGAGTCATCGCGCGGGCCGAGCTCGTAGACAACGATTCGCTCGTCCCCATGCGCCAGGTCAGCCCACATATCCCGGATAATCTGTCTGAGTCCCACGGCGAAGCTTCGATCGCCATCACGGTCGACAAACACGGCTATGTGGTCGCCGCGACGGTCCAGTCCGCCACCCATCCCGAATTTGGCGATATCGCCCGCGCGGCGGTCCTTCAATGGAAGTTCAAGCCGGTGGTGAAAAACGGAACTGCTGTTCCAGTAAACGCGATCCAACCCATGAAGTTTGGCCAGGGTGCCGTTTCCGTCGCCAAGATCGACAAACTGCCCACGGTTAAAACCTCGGTCGAACCGACCGTTCCCGACGAACTCAAGGGTGTGAGCGGTTTCGCCCGCGCCGTGTTTGACATCGGCGCCAATGGTAAAGTGGTTGATGTTTCCATCGCCGATGGTTCTCACGACGCGTTCAACGACGCGATCCTCGAAGTGGCCAAGGATTGGACCTTCAATCCCGCGATCAAGAATGGCGTCGCCACCCAATCCCGCGTCACCGTTCCTTTCGTCTTCGGACCGAAGATGGCGGCAAACTGAGCAACTTCTTTCTTTCCTTCAAAGCGCGACCTTCGGGTCGCGCTTTTTTTATGCCTTTTGCGGACTGACCCCGACGCCCCGCGATGCTGGAAAAAGAATATTGGGTTCGGAGCCTTAACTGCTTTCCTCCCCCAACGTGACGAAGTCCTATAAAATCGGCGTCGATGGTGGCGGCACAAAAACCGAGCTTATTTTGCTGGATTCCGACGGCGCTGAAATTGCCCGCTTGATTGCCGCCGGTTGCAACCCAAGTCAGGTCGGTGCGGATCAGGCTCGTTTGATCCTCCACCAAGCCTTGGATGACCTCCGCGCAAAATACCCCGGTCCGGTTTCGCACTCGGTGCTGTGCATGGCGGGAAATGGCGCCTTCTGGCAGGAAACCGCCGCGGCCCTTAAAAATTTTGGCGCAGTGACCGCCTTGGACGATTCATTGCCTGTTCTCGAACTCGCGACCAACGGCCAGCCCGGACTGGTATTGCACGCCGGAACCGGCTCATTCATCGCTGCTCGTGCACCTGACAATTCCGTTCACTATTCCGGCGGGCTGGGCTGGAAATTCGGCGATCCGGGAAGCGGTTTTGATCTCGGGCGCAGGGCACTGGCATTTGCATTGCTGGAATTGCAAAGCCGAAAAGCTGAAACCGAAGCGGCTTCGCCATTAGCCGAGGCATTGCGGGAGCACACCGGCCTGACCGATTACTCGGGCAATTCCCGGTTTTTTTATCACGATCCCGGCGCCAATGCCAAAATCGCCGGCTTTGCCCCGCGAGTCATCGGCCTGGCTGAAAAAGGCAACCCTTCCGCTTCCGCGATAATTGACGAGTCAATCACCGACTTTGCCCGCCAGGCCGATCTGCTCATCCAGCGTCTATTTGCCAAATCGCCCGGCCCATTGCCTTGCGGCGTAAGTGGCCGGATTCTCAACAGCGCTCCCGCCGCCGCGGCCATCCGCGCCGCCGCCGCCCGCTTGAAGTGGGCGGTCAAATTGGAGTTCATGGACGTGCCCCCCATCGAAGGCGTGCGCCAGCTGCTGGCGAAAATGCGCTAGGTTAATGATCCAGAAGGCGACCGCGATTTCGCCTTTTCAACGCACTTGCTCCGGGCTTTCCGGTCGCCACCTTGCTGGGAATGAGTCCGTCTCCCACCGCCCAAACACTGCTCGCCGAAGCCAACTGGCTTGAGCGGCGGCACGCGCACGAAGCCCGTGTGCAAGCGTGGACGGTTCCCCATCAGGAGCGTCGCGGTCGCGGTGAAAAACACCCGGTGCATGATTTTCTTTTCGACTACTACCGGTTCCGCCCGAGCTGGCTGCTCCGCTGGCATCCTGGACCGGACGTGATTCTGGAGGGAGCAGCCGCTCGCGAGTTTCTACGCTGGCCGGAATATCAGGAAGTGGAAACAGGAGTCATGCTCAATCCCGCCTCTCTCGAGGCCCACCGACGGGAAAGTCTGGTTTGGATGACGAATCTTTTGCGCCTGACCTCGGAGCGTTCGCCTCAATTCGCCTGTTTCGGCCTGCATGAATGGGCCATGGTCTATCGCCAGACGGCCGAGCAGGTCCGCCACAACGCGTGGCCGCTCCGTTTTTCTCCGGAGGAACTGGCCCGCATCGTCGAAGCCCAACCGATCCGTTGTTCGCACTTTGACGCTTTCCGTTTTTTCACCGATCCGGCGCGGCCGCTCAATCGATTGCAACCCACCCGAGCCGCCGTACCGCAACTGGAACAGCGCGGATGTCTGCACGCGAACATGGATCTCTACAAATGGGCGTTCAAATTCGCCCCTTTCACCCCGAGCGACCTGATCGCCGATTGCTTTGCCCTGGCACGGGACATCCGGGAGGTCGACATGCGCGCGAGTCCTTACGATTTCCGCCAGATGGGCTACCAACCCATTCGCATCGAAACCCCGGAAGGCCGGTCTGAGTACGAATTCCACCAGCGCGATTTCGCCGAGCGCAGCCAGCCTCTTCGCAAACGACTCGCAGCCTTCGGCGAGCGCATGGCTCTCTCCTTCGCCTGAGCGCCTCCCGCAGGGTGAGAAAAGACTCGCGGATTGCGTCGGAAGATTTCCGACGTACGTTTTCCGCATGGAAGAGCCGGTGAAACCTGACGCCAAACGCACGCAAAAAAAACCGAGTTATCCGATCGGGGCACCTTTGCGCGAGTACTTGGGAAAGTTCCGCCGGGAGCGAACCCTGCCCGTCACCTATGAACGCTTGAGCCACTTTCACGAGGCGTTTCCGCTGCCCGACTCCGACGGAAAACCCACGCTCTGGGACACGGTAATTTATCCCTCCGCCGATATCACGGCTTTGAACGAGGGCCTGAAACGCATCTACGCCCTGCTGCGCGTCGACGGCGATTTCTCGATCATGGAACACTTGTACATCGATCGGATCGACTTCTGCAGTTTCGGAAATTCCACCCCCTTCCGCATCCGGATCGTCAATGCCTACAACGACAATCCTGATTATTTCTACATCAAAAAAGCGGATGCGTCGCGCGTGTATGGCCTCGAGCTCGAACACCTGCTCTCCCCCAATCGCCTGAATTTCCTCACCCACGAAAACACTCTGGTCGAGGAGCACATCGCGGGTGTGCCGGGGGATGTGTTCATCAATGAATGGCTGGAGCGAAAGGAACTGCGCCCCATCCGTATCGCGAAGGAACTCGTGAAGTTCAACGAACGCTGCTTCGTCCGCCTGCTGGGCGACATGCGCAGCTACAATTTTGTGGTGGTGCTCACGCCCGATTTTGAAGGCTGGCAGGTGCGTATCCGCGCGATGGATTTTGATCAGCAGTCCTACAACGGGAAGAAAAACTTTTATCTCCCTCAATTTTTCAAGGAAAACATCCGTCTGGTGGAATTCTGCAACAAGCATCTTCACCCCAAGACGGCCTACCAATATCAGCGTGAGGAACAAACCCTCCTGCTCCAGCGCGCCGAACTCGCTGCCGTCCGGCTCAGCTCCTTGCTGGCTGCCATGCGCACCGACAAAATCGCGCCCGGGGAAAGCGTGCAGATGCTGGGCGACGGACTGGCTGCCCATTTTCAGGTCGGCCGCTTTCTCCAGTGCTCCACCATGGGCGACCTCGTAAGCGAAAGCCTTCGCACCGTTCGCGACCGGATTGAAAGGCATATTCCGCCCACTGCCGCGGAAATGATGCTTTCCCCCGGGCAGGAGTAATCAGATCTCCAGGCCGGAGATACACCCGCCCAAACGTGCTATTGGAAAAGCAGTCGAAACGCGTCTGCCGGAAGCAACTCCCGCATTTTTTGCCGGGCCGCGTTCACTCCCGCCCGCTTGTCCTCTTCCAAACACAGGGTCATTTCCGCCAGCGCGCCGCCTGCGGCGATCGCATTTATTTCCGTTTCCGACAGCATGGTCAGTTGAGCTCGCGAGTGCACGTTCACCTGATCCAGCCAGGCTTGCAATCGACGCCCCGTAAAAAGCGCACGCTCGTTCCCACCCGAATGCAGCCTTGAGCCCAACAACTCGACCCACGGGCGATCCTCGCGGTTGATACGGGTTTCAGTTGCAGGGAGATCGGTTGATCCCAAATAACCTAATGAGTGTAGACGCTCCTCTGACCGTTACTGGGGGCACCCTC
>JBEHXD010000247.1:0-7706 GCA_048498875.1 Verrucomicrobiota bacterium | reverse complement strand
AGGCGAGCGAGACGGAGCGGGAGTGAATCGTCTCGGCGACCTGAGCCGATTCGCTTGGTTCCGGGCTTGAGGTTTCGGGTTCCGCGATGGCATCCGCTCCCGATGTCGCGGTGTCGGTTTTCGATTTTTTCGCCACCGCTGCCGGCAAGTCGCCTTTGCCGCTGTCCACGCGTTTGTGCAGCGCGGCGCCACGCCGGGTATCGGCGTTGTGGACGAAGACGCCCTCGACGTGTTCGTAGTAAAACAGCCGCGGGCAATAGACGAATTCATTGAGCATCCGCGCCGGCAGTGGCTCGACAATGCTCTCTCCAAGCGGTGCTGAGGGATCGTCGGCCGGCATACTCAAGTGAGGGCGCAGATCAGATTCCTGTAGCGACCGCCGGGGTGAAGTTGCGGAATTTACCCGTGGTGATGCGCTGGCTCCGAAAAACAGCGGCGACACCGAGTGAGGAGAGATTCGATAATTTTGGCTCCTGCCGCGCAAGGTCGGCATGAGCGAGTAAAGAGCGACAGGTATCGACCGGAATGGGTTGTTCCCAAATGGGCCAAGTCCAGAAAGTGTCGCTGCTCCTACGGCCGATAAATCCTGTCGTGGCGAGGTGCGTGCTAGTAGGCATCGTTGGAAAGAGAGGCAGCGCTTCGATGGCGAGCCGATTGGCGCCACGAACATTGCGTGCGGGATCGGTGCTGGGGTTTTGCCAACGGAGTGAATAGCGGCGGTCGTCTTCCGGGTCCCAGCGCATGCTGAATTGCGTATCGCGGTATGCCCACGGCCCGAGGAGAGCTTCCTTCAACTGGACCGCGGAGGTATCGCGGGTCAGCTCATTCATGAAGCGGAGAAAATGCTGATGTCCTGCTCCGCTCATGGTTCGGAACGCGGTGTCTTCAGTTTGATGTTTTTCATCCACTACGCCATCGCTGCCAAATGCTGCGACGAACGACGCCCACGATTCATTCGAGCCATCGAGCCAACTTTGCTGCGCCTCTTGCGCATATCGACGAAAAATAACCTGCGGCATCTTTGGGTTGTTGGCGACGGTCAGTGCCAGATGATTCGCTTGCGCCTTTAGGTAGGCGTGCAATGCCTCAAACCATGTTTCCGGTGTGGTGGCTGCGGCGGTATGCAACACGGGTTGCCATGATCCTCCGCTAGGGCGCCAGCTCAGATAAACGGTTGAGGTGGCACTCATTTCCTGGGTGGCGCGGAAGGCACCGAGGGCAGCGAGAAAACCAAGTGGGTTGGCGCCATTGATCCCGGTGAGCGCGATCTCATGGTGACTTTTCATGGTGTGGCGGCGGGTTGTGGATTGGCGCTGGCTTGCTGGTCGGCGAGGCGCAGCACGGTTTCCAGGTAGGCGAGACCCCACCAACCGAAGTGTCGGTTGAGTTGCCAGAAACGGTCAGCGATCCCGGAGTCGATGCGATGGGCAGGGCACGCCGTGCGGCTGGCGGCATCTAGGCATACGCGTGTTGTGCCGTGTTCCAACTCGACGCTTGGTGGCGTGTCGTCTGTGACAATCGGTGCGAAGGGACGAGCGTAGCCGTGATGACTGGCAATCAGATGAAGTGTGAGTGTTCTGAGTAGGTCATCGCCTGGCAAATACGACGCGGCGGCATCAGTCTCAGCCAATTGCACGGAGAGCATCTCATGGCGGAAACCTTTTGGCAGGCCGGCGCGGCGACGAGCGGCTTCATAGGCGGCAGCAGACTCGGGCATTCTCGCAGACTTGGCGAAAAGCGCGGACTGTGCCCAAGCGAGCGCTGGCGTGCCGCTGAGGAGCAGGGCTTGGAATCGTTCGTCAGCTTTACCCCAATCGTGCAGGGCGGCGGCGGTTTCGAAAGCCTGATTCCAAGCAACGAGCGGTAATTGCCGCAGGGTTTGCTCCGTGACGGCACCAACGTCCGCCAAATGGTTTGCGAGCGGCAGTGGGGTGGAATGCTCGGAAGCAGAAAGTGAGTCGTCACCATCGTCGTCAGATTCTCCGGGCTCTTCCGATAGGGAAACACGGTGTCGGGTTTTTAAGACGAGGCCCTGTCCGTCTGGATAGGGCTCCCACTTGGGGCCTGATCGATCAAGGGACAGCGACTTTAGAGCGCGGCTGATGGGCTCGTTTGCTACGAACTCCATGCTGGTTCGCAGCAGGACTTCTCGGAGGTGATCTGTGGTCCAGTCGCGGTCGGCGTCACTCGCCCAATCGAGAAGCTCGGCGAGGGCCGAATCCTTTGCTGGCTCAGAAAAAAAGACCCGGCGCAGACGCAGAATTTCATGTTGCTTGGTTTGGCGAAAGGCACGCTCGGCTTGATCGACATTCGCAGAAGTTGCGCTGGGCAGGTGGCCCAAGCTTTCCAGATCGGCGTCCTGCGCGCGCAAGACGATCGTGTCACCGGGACGCAGGCTGGAGTTTGGTTTGAGAAGGTAGCTTTCGTGAATGCCCCGCCACACGAGTGCAGTTTTTTGAGCGGAAGCGACCAGTTCGGGAGCATCGGGCACTGGCGCATCGAGCACGTCGCCGGTGTCTATGCTGTTGCCCCCGAGAGACCACCGGCGGAATTCGCTCATTGGGACCGCGAGGCATTCGACTGTGGTGGGTGGACAGAGTGAAACCGTGTCGATCCAATCTTCAATGGGAGCTTGATTTTCCGGTAGATCGGCTCGCCAGCACACCTGGACGTCGGAGTCGCTGCGGCCGGGACCGTGGAGAAAGAGAGCGGGTTCAGGCTGCGGCGCAGGCTCTGGACTGGTTTGGCTCCAAGCATCAAGATAAGCCGGCAGCAAGATTGGCGCGTCCTTGGTCGGCGAAAGCAGGCGGCGAAATTGAATGCCTCTTTCGTCGGTCTTGCGGCTCGCTTCGACTTGCGCGTCCATCGTGTTAAGTCCGAAGTCGATGATGCCGTCGGTTGCGGTGGAGTTCAGCCAATTCCAAGTGCGAACGAGCGCCGTGCCGTAAATTGGATCGCTGGCCTTTGGGTTGGCTTCTAGTTCCTCATCGTTGGGGAAAACCTGATCGGAGCGAACGACGATGATGGCACGGGCTTGGATGGGCCGGCCTCCGCGATTGAGACGCCCGAAACGCTGGCGCAGGGCATCCAGACTGGCGCATTCAGTGACGAGTGCATCGAAGTCGAAATCGGCGCCTACTTCCAAACACTGAGTGGCCACGACGATGCGGGGGCTAGCGCTCGTAGTTGTCGGAGCAGTTTCGCCGGGCTGACGAGTTTTGAGTTCTTCGCGGAGATGCTGGGTAACGTCGTCCCGGTCGAGCGGTCGCATGCGACCGATGAGCAGGGTGACTTGTTCGGAGGAAAACCGCTTCGCTAAGAGCTGTGCCACGCGGCGGGCGGTTGCCACCCGATTGACGAGGACGGCGATGGAGCGGGGCTGGTGTTCAGTGATGATCTTAACAGCTTCCTCCGCGAGTGCAGACGCCAGATTTTCGAGTGCGTTGGCTCCGCTGGTTTTGGCGATGACGAGGACGGCGGGTTTCGTCGCTCGCAGACGAGCGGCGAGCGTGGGTTTGGCGTGATCGTGTTCGGACAGACGAAGAATAGCGGCTTCCGGCGTCTCCGCCGGTGGCGTTGCCGTCATCTGGAGGAAGGTGAACGGCGTGACGACCGCTGCGTGCTTGGTAGTGCCAGGCTTGTTGGGCCGCGCACTACCATGGGTGCGATACGCTGCGATGCTGGTGAGAGTCTGTGCGAAAGGGCGGCTGATGTGAGCCTCGTCGAGCAGGAGGAGGCTGTCATGGGCCACGAGCGCGGCGTGAATCGGGCGCATCGAAGCACTGACGCAGTAACCACGGAAGAGCAGGCGCGAGCCAACTTGATCCACCGTAGAAGCAACGATCAATGGCTGAGTGAGAGAGCGCGCCCAGCGTTGGTCATGGTAGATGCCGCCGCGCAGTTGAACGCATTCGAGCGGAGCGGCGGAGCCGGAACTGAGCGCGCGAAGGGCGCTCGCAACGCGAGCGACAGTTGGTTGATCCGCTTTGGGGGAGCGAAGCACGGAGGCGATGCGACGGGCGCGATCATAAGCCTCGTCAACGATGACACGGCGGTTGACGACATAGAATATGCGACGCCCTACAGTCCGTTCGGCTGGCGGGAGTTTGGATTGCGCGGCGAGGGCAAAAATAGCGGCGTCAAGCGCAGCGGTTTTTCCGCTACCAGTCGGGACGGCCAAATATCCGGGCCAATCTCCCGCGCATGCGCGACGAGCCAGCTCGATCTGCCAAGGGAAAGGAGCGTAGCCGTTGAGTTCGCTGAAAAACGCGGCGAAATCTGAAGGCTCCAGTGGGTCGGTTCTCACGGGGTTGGATCGGCGCAAGGTTTGCAAAGGCCATAACCACGGTAGCGACCAGCACCGATCAACACGGGGCCTTCAATTTTCTCGGAGAACCGGAGCCAGATGTGGATTTGTTGGCGAGCGGGAGTGCCGGGTTTTCGAGGAAACAGGGGAAATCCGTCAGGACCGGGCAGCGCGCGAGGTGCGCCGCGATGCCACGAGGTTTTGTCGAGATCGATTTCCACGGGACGGGGCAGGCCGGAGTGTTCACAACTTGCGGCGACGATTTCGGCTATTTCTGCGAACCAAGCTGTGCGATCTTCGGCTGGACCGGATTTGGCGTGTCGATTGAGCACGACGGGGGTGACGCTTGCCCAACAGCGTGAAGCATGGCTCCACGTTTCGGCACGCAACGAGAGCGGTGGGGCTGGGCGTTCTTCTTGACGAAGCGTCCAAACGCCGAGGCGGCCGAGTGTAAGCCTGATTTCTGCGGGCCGACCGTCTTGCTGGTAGAGAAACGATCTCAACGCACGACCACGGTCCCGAGCTATAATGTCGCGGGGAAAGGCCAAGCCAAGCCCGAGGAGATGGCCGTCGGCATATTCATCGCCAACGAAACCGAGTGGAATTAGGGCAAGGTGCGGTTGATCCGATGGCGAGCCTTCCGTCCGATGCCCCGTCAACCATTCGGGTGCCACGCCGCAAGTTTTCAACAGCGCCCCTCGAAGTGCATCAGTGAGTTGGGCGGTGGATTCGAGTCCGAGATTGGGGCCTTCCTGTTTGGTAAGGATCAGGAGGTTGGGATCAAAATAGCCATGCACGGTTTTGTCCGGGACGGAAATGGTTCGCACGTAGGGGCGCGTGATGGTGAGCAACGGACGAAGGCGTGATGGCGGAGTGAGAGAGCGGCTCCATTTGGCGCCGAATTCGCGCTCGAAGTCGGCCTCGATGGTTTTGCGATCCTTGCCTTTGACGGAATCAATGCGGGCGGAAAAATCGAAAAAACGTTCGATCGCCTCACCGTTAAACTGCTGCTGCAATTCACGCAGACAGCCGGCAGTGGTGATGCGCAGGTGGGTCGCTTCCGAGTGAGATCCGGGCGAGAATGCGGGAAACAAATCAGGCTCGGGCTCCTCACCTGCCGGAATCAGCCACATCTGCACGAGCGACGACGAGTGACCGATGCGCGTGACCTTGGAGCAGAGACGCGCGAGCGTCTGTTGCTGAACTCCGGTGGCTGACACTGCCGGCCAGATGAGAAACACATTGGGGTCGTGCGGACGCACTTTGGGGAAGGTGCGCGGCTGGCGATTCGCTGGGTAGGAGAGCTTGTCGTTGACCGGGACGTAGCTGGTGACGACCACCCGTTCGTCGTGGTCGCTGACTTTGAGTGCGGGTGCTTCCAAAGCTTCGAGCCACTCTAGCGCCGCGTGCTCCTCTTGCCATAGGGTGAGTTTGGCTCCATCGTTAGATACAGGCTCGGTTTCGTAGTGCGCCGCAACGAGAGCCATAAAAACGCGGCCGGGATGTGGAGGCCATTCGGCTTGGTCGCGTCTGCCCGCGTCCGTTGCCGTAGCGTAGCCAGTGAGATAGTGGATGCCCAGAGCGAGCATGGCTTAGTCCTCCACCTCGGACGTTTGGGTGGCGGAAATTTCCTGACTGCGACGCAGTAGAGCGACGAGCTGGGGGGAGGGCTTGAGCATCAAGCGTTCCTTGCGCCACTTCAGGCCGAGAGCTTCGGCGGCTGTGACGGCCTCGGCGAGAACTTGGATCGCGTTGGCCGAGTCGATCGTTAGTTGAGCTGGAGCGGCTCCGGGTTTGTCGAGGAGTTCCCAAGTCAACGGACCGGTGGGCCAAAGGAGGCAGCGGGAACGCAGGTCGAATCCGGTTTCCGCCGCGAGGGCGGCAGCAGCCAGAGCAAGGGCGGCGAGGACAGTTTGGCCCGCGGCGTCAATGGCAGCGCTGCGAGTGCCGTCGGCGAGCGGGAAATGCAGACGGCGAAGCGCGGGGATGGAGAGCACGGCGGTCTGCTCGGCGTAGTCGAGCGTAGCACCACCGTTGTCCGATACATCGGGAGGAATGTTGCCATGGTTTATTTCTGAGGGAGAAACGGCACCCTTTTGCTTTTCATTTTCCGCGAGTTTGTAGGTGCTGTCGTTGCCTTTGATTATTTTTGCGGCAGCGCGGATTTGAAGAGGGTCAATACGACTGCTGGTTTTTTTACCGATGATGGCGTTGATGCCGATGACCTCCGAGACGTAGGCGCGTTGAAATTTCGCCCCCAGTCCGCCCTTAGGTCCAGTCGAATCCCAGATGCCGAACACAAGGGCGGTCGGGCAGATTTCATAGAGGGCCGTGGCGTTCTGCAGGCTGACGTGATCGAGCTTCGCACCGACGGCTGATTTACGGAAGGGCTGTCCGTCAAGCAGGCTGTCGCGAAGAATGGCGTCAGCCACGCGATGCGGAGCTTGCAGGCTGGTGATTTTGCCCACGGCGTTGAGTAGGTCTTCACCGGAAAAATCCACTTGGACTAGCGGGAGCGGTGAAGAATCAAAACGACCCGCGTCAATCGCCGCCTGGAGGGCATCCTCCAAGCGATTCGCTTGGGCTTGCACGGAATCGAGCAGAACACAGGGAATTGTTTCAATCTGCCCGTCTGCTTTCTTCACGCGTCGATCTTCGGTAGCGTAAATCGCGCCGGCATACGTGGGCGGAAAAACTTTTGTCCCATCACCCGCGGCGGGTTGGAGGATGCTACGAGAACGAAAAGCGGCAGCTGTGCCGTTGACGGCGGACTGGAGGGAGGCGAGGTCGAGTTTTTTGCTCATGGGTTCAACTGATTGATTTTTGGGTTATAAATTCCGGAAAGATATGAAGTCGGCGGCGGCGGTTTTTGCCGAGGCCGGTGGGAATGGAGATGAGCTGCGACGCGCAGCGCACGCCATCGTCCCCGCCGGCGAGCCGGGCTTGATAGTCATAGGGTGCGTTGCCCGTGGCGCATTCGAAGAATAGCTTAAACGATGGCATGAGAAATTCGGCGACTGCCGTGGTGAAAATCGAAGTCGCGATCGGAATGAACACGCGCAGCGGATGAGGTGTCACCCCAGAGCATGGCCCAGCCGAGCGAACGGGTGCCAAGATAGAAACGGAGTCGGTAGCGCAGAGGCATGGGGAAGCCGAAGGACGCTGTTTCTATACTTATCGTGGCCGCTGCCAATCGCATTCACCGCGCTATTATCATCAACCAATCATCAACCAAATCCCGCGGAACCATCAAACCCGCCCGTCGAGACATGAGGCCGAGACGGGATTCGAGCAGGCACCGCGTTCTGAAAATTCGATTTTAAGTATACTTTAGGCATCGTCATGCTGCGTGCACTCAAGGTGCAGGCTGCGCAGCTCAAGGCCGCGGGCAAGGAGTAAG
>JBEHXD010000246.1:0-7733 GCA_048498875.1 Verrucomicrobiota bacterium | reverse complement strand
ATCAAGATCGCGGAAGGCTGCAACCACCCCTGCACTTTCTGCATCATCCCGCAGATCCGCGGCCGGCATCGCAGTCGCACCATTGATAGCGTGGTCCAGGAAGCACGCCGCCTCGTCGCCGAGGGCGTGAAAGAGATCAACCTGATCTCACAGGACACCACGTTTTTTGGCATGGACACGTGGGAGCAGCGTCCGAATCCACGCACGCCCGTCGACTCATCGCGCGGCACGGCGCTCACCACCCTGCTCCGCGAATTGAACGCGATCCCGGGAGACTTCTGGATTCGCCTGCTCTACACCCATCCGGCGCATTGGAGCGACGAACTGATCAAGACGATCGGCGAGTGTCCGAAGGTTGCCCGCTACATCGATATTCCGCTCCAGCATATCAGCGATGCGATGCTCACCCGCATGCAGCGCGAGACGAGCGGCGACTACATCCGCGATCTTTTGAAGCGAATTCGAGCCGGCATTCCGGGCATCGCGATTCGCACGACGTTTATCGTGGGTTTTCCGGGAGAAACCGAGGCCGACGTCAAGGAGCTCTGCGATTTCATCCGCGAAACCAAGTTTGAGCGTCTCGGCGTGTTCCGTTATTCGCAGGAAGAAGGCACACGTGGCGCCAAGATGCCGGACCAAATTCCGGCCAAGGTGAAGGAAGCCCGCTGGCACCAGACCATGGCCCTGCAAAAGGAAATCGCCGCGGACGTAAGCAAGAGCTACGTTGGTCGGGAACTAAAAGTGCTGGTGGAGGAGCCGGGCGTGGCCCGCGGCGAAGCCGATGCACCGGATATCGACGGACGGGTTTATGTGCCGCGCGAGTTGCCCGTGGGGGAATTCGCGACCGTCGCGATTACCGGCTATCAGGATTACGATTTGCTCGCTTTGCCGAAGGGACAGAAGCCCAGGGAATTCAAGGTCGCGCGCCAGGCCCAGTAAAAGGGGGCACCTTCGCACATGGCGGTTAATTGCCCGCCGGTTGTGCCGATGAATAACGCCCGCTCCGCCGAAGTGCGGAGACGGGAAATACCGGATCAAACTATCCGCGAAATTCACGCAACAATCGGGGAATTCCGTGGGTTGCCGCTGTAGGACAGTCCCGGGCGTGCCGTTGTAAGAACGCACAAATACCCATTCCTTTTTCGGTGAATACCCTGCCCAGACGACTTCCGGCTCCTGAACGGCGCCGTTCCGCACCATGCTGAAGGCGTATTACTATTTTCTTCAATTCAGACTGGATGTGGTGGTTCTCGCGCTTTTAACCGCGGGGACATGCCTTTATCTCGCGCGGCGGGCGCGGAAGCGCGGAGTAACTTTTCAAAAACGCGCTTTCTTTCTGGCCGCGATGGTCACGGTGAGCGGAGGCCTGATCGCGGAATGGGTTGCCCAGAACCGCATCGAGGGCATGAAGGAATTGTTCGGTGGATTCGGGCCCACGTACGCGTCCGAACTGAGCCGGGCGGGACACGAACTCATCACCCTGGAAACAAAGACAGACGATCCGCACTATCTGGAATTGATCGAAACTGAAAAGCGCTGGCTGAAGGCGAACCCGATTGTGGCGGATATCTACACGTTTCGGAAGGACAAGGAAGGGCGGCTCCGTCTGATCGTGGATTCCGAAACGGACTACGATCGCGATGGCAAATACGAGGGCGAACGGGAACAGCGCACTCCTATTGGTGAAATCTACGAGGAAGCCACCCCCAAGTTTTTTCGCGCTCTGGAAGGAGAAACGATTTTTGAAGCGCAGTTCATGCCCGATCGCTGGGGCATCTGGGTTTCCTCGTTTGCACCGATCTATGACAAAAACGGCCGCGTGGAGGCCGCCGTGGGGATCGATTATCCGGCACAAAGCTGGCTGGCTGAGATCGGCCGCGTCCGACTCATGTGTCTCTCCATCGCGCTGGTGTTGAATCTGATTTTGCTCACGAGCAGCACGCTGATCAGTTACCTTTCAGCCGAAATCGAAGAGCGAAAACAAACCCAGGTTCAACTCGAACGGGCCCGGGAATCCGCCTTTCAGGCGAGCACCGCGAAGAGCGAGTTTCTGGCGATCACCGGCCACGAGGTTCGCACTCCCCTGAACGCGATTCTGGGTTTCGCCGCGATTCTTTCGGACACGAAACTGGACGCCACCCAGCGGCGCTATCTGGAAACGATGACGCATGCGGGAGGTTCGTTGTTGGACCTGCTCAACAGCATTCTTGACTACACAAGCATCGAGTCGGGAAAGCTCCGGCTGGAATGCGTGCCGTGGACGCCGGCGATCCTCATTCACGAAGTGATTCAAACCATGTCGGCGCAAGCCACTCAAAAAGGACTTTCGCTGCATTTCGAAAACAACCTTCCGGGGAACCTCACCCTGAACGGCGACCTCACGCGCATCCGGCAGATTTTGATGAATCTGATGAGCAACGCGGTGAAGTTCACGGGTTCCGGCAGTGTGACCGCTCGCGCTGCCTGGTCGGCCTCCGCCATGGTGCCCGATCGCGGAAGAATTGAAATTTCCATCATCGATACCGGCCTTGGCATCCGGCCCGAAAAAATCCCCCATCTTTTCGATGCGTTTTCCCAGTCCGATTCAGCGACCACCCGCGTCAAGGATGGGGCCACGGGACTGGGCCTGGCGATTTGCAAACGACTCGCCGATATGATGGACGGCGACATTACGGTGAAAAGCGTGCCTGGACATGGCTCTGAATTCACCGTGGCTTTCAATTGCAATGTGTTGACCCCGGCCGATGCCGACGCCGCGATCACCTCGCGCGGGGCCACGCGTGCCCCGGCGCCTCTCTTCTCCGGCAAGGCGCTTCTGGTCGACGATCAGCGTCTCAATCGGGAACTTCTGAAAGTGATGATGCGCCGCTGTGGTCTGGAATCCGATCTGGCAGCCAGCGGACAGGAGGCAATTGATCTGGCGGCGAAGAATTCCTACACCATTATTTTCACCGATATCGAAATGCCGGAGATGGACGGATTCTCGACCGCCGAGAACATCCGCAAAAACGAACCGGCGGGGAAACGAATTCCCATCGTCGCGATCAGCGCGCTCACGGCGAAAGGCACGCGCGAACGCTGTCTCGCCTCGGGCATGGACGACTACATGACCAAACCGGTTTACCTGCCTGCGTTGCAATCCACCCTGGGCGCCTTGTTATCGACAACCGTCATCTCCGCGCAACCAGTCGAGAAAGGAAGCGCTCCGGTGGTTTCACCGGTCTGAACCGCCACTCGACGCTACGATTTGGCCGCGTCGACAAATTCTCCAATAATTCCGTCGAAGGAACCGTTCGAGAAAAAGACCACCACCTGCGGTTCGTTGCGCGGCATGAGCGGTCCGGCAATCAGGCGCGTGAGAAGTTCGCGATTGGTTTTTTCGGTGTAGGCGTGAATGCCCTGCACTGCCAAATGCTGGAGGACCGCGTCCACGTCGAAGCGGTCCGTGTCCGCGAGTTTCTCCGCGCGATTGACCGCGCCGATATAAACCTCGTCCGCCATCGCCAAAGCCCGTGTAAAGCCGGCCTGCAGTACCTTCGTGCGGGCTGTGTTGCTGCGTGGCTCAAAGACCGCGGTCAACACCGCGGCGGGATAGCGATTGCGCAGGGAACGAAGCGTTTCCGCCAGGGCAGTCGGATGATGACCGAAGTCTTCGATCACCTTTAGTTTTGGACGGTCGATCAGGATTTCCTGACGCCGTTTCACCCCGCGAAACCGGGAGAGTGCGTCGAGGCTGATCTCCGTGGGATCATTGGGATTGAGTGCCAGTCCGGCCGCGAGCGCGGCCATGGCGGCATTGCGCACGTTGAATAAACCGGGTTGGTTCCACTTGATCGTGCACCAGGGTCTTCCCAGCCAGATCAGCCCGAAACTCACCCCGCTGCTGTTCTCGGTGAAGTCCACAATGCGGAGATCATTCCCCACGGTAACGCCCACGCGCACCACATTCGTCCACTCCAGGGTACCGAGGGCGCGCAGATTGTCATCGTCGCCGTTGAGCACGATCCAGCCTTTCCGCGGCACGATGCGTGCCAGGTGCAGAAACGTGCGCTGCACATCCGCGAGATCCCGGAAAATATCGGCGTGATCAAACTCGAGGTTGTTCAGCACCGCGATGTGCGGCGCATAGTGGATGAACTTGCTGCGCTTGTCGAAAAAAACGCTGTCGTACTCGTCGCCTTCGATGACGAAGGGATCGGCATCCGTGCCGAGGTGGTTTCCCATCGGCGGATCCTGCGGCACGCCTCCGATCAGGAAACCCGGGTCACGGCCGTTCTCGCGCAACAGGAATGCCGTCAGGGCCGTCGTCGTGGTTTTGCCGTGCGTGCCGGCAATCACGATATTCTTCCGCCCCTTGAGCACAAAATCCGCCAGCAGTGCGGGCAATGAGGTGAAATTGATGCCCCGGCTGTCGAGCAACCATTCCACCTCGGCGTTGCCACGCGACATGGCGTTGCCGATGACCACGAGATCGGGCGCGAGCTGCTCCAGGCGCGCCGGATCATAACCTTCATGCAGCGTGATGCCGGCGTTCGCGAGCACCGTGCTCATGGGCGGATAGACGCCGGTATCAGCGCCCAGCACCTCGTGGCCAGCCGCCCGCGCCAACAGCGCAGCGTTGCCCATCGCGGTACCGCAGATGCCCATGAAATAAATTTTCATATTTGCGCCGTCGATTTGAAGGAATCGGCTGCAGAGGACAAATGGATTAAGCGCGTCATGTCCAAAAATCGGTGCCCGGGCCGCCCGGAGCTTCCCTTGACAATTTGCGGTCAACCCCGTTTGCCATCAGCGATGCCCCAAACTCCCGGCAGTCTCTCGATCCGCGATCTGGCCAAGCGCTATGGCCGGCAGGAGGCCGTGAAGGGAGTTTCCTTCGAGGTGGGGCCCGGCGAGATCTTCGGGCTGCTCGGCCCCAACGGCGCAGGGAAAACCTCCATCATCGAGATGATTTTGGGACTCCGCGAGGCGGATGCCGGGAGCATCCTCGTCAATGGAATCGATACCCGGACCAGTCCCCTCGCCGCCCGCCGACTGTTCGGGGCGCAGCTCCAATTCGCCTCCCTCCAGGACAAAATCACCCCGCGTCAGGCGCTGGACTGTTTTGGTGCCTTCTACCCGAACGCGCTGCCCGGCCAAAAATTGCTCGAACAATTTTCATTAGTGAACAAAAGCGACGCATCGTTCGATTCGTTGTCCGGCGGACAGAAACAACGACTTTTTCTGGCATTGGCCTTGATCAACCAACCGCAATTTCTCGTGCTCGACGAACCGACCGCCGGCCTGGATCCGCAGGCGCGCCGCGAACTGCATGGATTCATCCGCCAGTTGAAGAGCGATGGTCGCTCGGTGATCCTCACAACCCACTATTTGGATGAGGCTCACCAACTCTGCGATCGTCTGGCGATCCTGCACGAGGGACGCGTGATCGCGACCGGAACGCCAGATGAACTGATTGCGCGAGCCAAAGCCCGGCCACGGGTGATTTTCAGCACCCGCAAAAGACTCGAGTCCCGCGAGGTGGAAACCCTGCCCTATGTCTCCGGCCACGAAGGGCGCGGCGATGGCTGGCAGGTCCAGACGTCCGACGTGAATCGAACCGTCAGTGTTTTGGTGCAACGGCTCGAGGCCGGCGGCAATGAGATGATCGACCTGCAGATCCAGCGACCGTCGCTGGAAGACGTGTTTCTCGATTTGACCGGACGTGAATGGTCGCAGGCGCAGAAGGAAACCCTCCCGGCATGAAATCCGGTTCCGCCATTTCCGGGTTGCTGCGGCACTTCGCCCTCACCCTTCAGTTGAACTTTCGCAGCAAGCAGGCGCTGATCTACGGTTATTTTGTCCCGATCTTTTTTCTGCTGGCTTTTGGCAGTGTCTTCCGGGCGGATACGCCGCCGTTGTTGTCGGAAATGGGGCAAATCCTTACGATCAGCATTCTTGTTGGCGCCTGCTTCGGATTGCCGACCGCTCTGGTGGCCGAACGTGAGCGGGGCGTCTGGCGTCGCTACCGGCTGCTGCCCGTTCCGACGCTCAGTCTCGTGATCAGCACCCTGTGTGCCCGCCTGCTGATCATTGGCTCTGCGGTGGTGATGCAGATTTTCCTGGCGCGACTTGTTTATCATACGCCACTGCCTCCGCATCCGGGACAACTTTTCGTCGCCTTTTTGCCGGTGGCGTTTGCGTTCATGGGCATGGGACTGCTGGTCGCCGCGCTGGCCGACGACGTCCCGGCGGTTCAAGCCTTGGGCCAATGTTTGTTTCTTCCCATGATCCTGATTGGCGGCGTGGGCGTTCCGCTGGCGGCATTGCCGGAATGGGCCCAGCGCGTCGCCGGTTTCATGCCGGGCCGTTACGCCGTCGAAGTCTTGCAGCGTTGCTTCACCGAGCCGACGGTCGCGCGGGGCGTGGGTTTTGGTTTAACCGCGCTGGGGGTGATCGGGCTTTCCTCCGGGGTGATTGGCGCAAGACTGTTTCGCTGGGATGCGGGACAGCGGCGCATTCGCCATAATGCGTGGTGGGTGGCGCTTGCCCTGGGTTCCTGGATCGCCGTCGGTTTCGCGGCGTTTGCCACCGGGCGGCTGCAACCCCTGGTCGTTCCGGCCAGCGAGGAAACCGTTACGGCCGCCCAGATGGACGCGATTCCCTACGATGACCTTCCCGGCGATAACGAACTCGTCACGAGACTGGCGCCTCCGTTTAAAAAAACCTCGAGCCCGCAGCCGGTGGGAGAATGCGTCGGCAAACTTAAAACGTGGCCACCCGCGCAGGTCAGCGATCCCAGCCAGCTCGTGCGCAATTTGCTGAGCGTCGCCGCGATCGCGGATATCGCCGCGGATCTGTACGAGGCCGAAATTGCCCGCGCCGTTTTTGATGAATTGCAGGAACGCATGGGCCGCGACCAGCTGCGCCGGAATTTGGCGGCGTTCATTCTGAACCCGAACTCGGGTGCCGTGATCGTTGCCGCGCCGGAACTCGGCCTTAAACGGCATCCACCGGAAGCCCTTGTGCGTGAGCGGGGTGTGCTTTACGCAAAAAAGTATCTGGGCCGGCTGCTGGGCAAAATTCCCGAGACAAATCGTCCGTGAGTCTAGGGTGATTTTCCCGCTTCAGGTCGCGAGATTTGGCCTGCTTCCCGGTTAAACTTGAGCCAGATTATCGGAAAGGGAGACCCATCCATGAAACCCCACTTGGGAACGTCACTCGCGGTGTTGGTTGTTTTTTTCGCGTCCGCCATGCGCCTGGTGGCTGAGTCGCCGCAGCCAGAAACTGCGTTGCCCGAGTCACCGGGTTTCTCCGTTCCGTCCAGTGCGGACAATGTCCACTGGGAAACAATTCGATTGATCCGCCGCGATGCGCAGAAATTCAAATTGAAGAATGGAACGGTCGCACCGGTCACCACGACGGAAAGCGCTCCCGATCTTTTGATTCTCGACCGGTTGGTGGTAAAACAAAGACCGCCCGAAACCCTGCCGCCGCCCATCATCGAGACGCAAATCCAGGAATTTTTCAGAACCGGCACGATTGCCGAGCATGTGGGATCGCAGATCACCACTCGTTTCTGGATGCACCCAACCCTTGGATTGCGGCTTAGTTTTGAGTTTTAGCGCGTTTTCATAAAACTGTGGCCAGACACGGCCCGGTAGGGCGGATTATCCTTAATCCGCCGTTCAGGATAATCGCTTATCTCGACCGGTTTTCGTACGCTCCTCGGCGGATTAAGGGGCGTGCGACAG
>JBEHXD010000245.1:0-7739 GCA_048498875.1 Verrucomicrobiota bacterium | reverse complement strand
CTGCATGTCGTCGCGGCGTTCACCCTCGATGCTGAGCACGAGATCCGCTGCGGTGAGATCAATCACCTTCACGTCGACAATATTGTTCCGGCGCAGGCGTAGCTTCGCGATGCCGGCGCTGTAATCTGCGCGGGCGATTATGTCCGGCTGCCATGCGGCGACGCGTCGCAGGCCCGAGGCAACCGACACATCGTTCGCTTGCTCCCAAGGTGCGGTCAGCCCGGTAAAGACAAAGTCACGAGCCATCACCACACCATTCCCGATCGCGAAATCGACGAGATTCATCAGCTCGGCGAGCGTGTCGATCTTGGCACCCGTGGCCGTGTCGCGGCCGAAGACCACTTGGGTGGTCGCCACGAGGCCGATGGTCACGAAGTCCTCGGCCACGACCGCGCGCGGCTGCTCATAGATGAGCTGCTCCAATAGATTCCAGAAATTTTGGGCGGTGTAGCGCTGGCGCTCAGCCGGCGCACCAAACACCGGACGGCGGACGATTTTCCCGATGAAAATCGGGACATATTCTTTGAACAAAATGATGTCGTCCCCATTCGCGAACGCCTGCGGCTTGAATCCGTCCTTCTCCGCCATGGCAAAGGAGAATTCATCCGCCTCAAAACCGTTCAGCGTAAGGGTGATCGAATTCATATCGATACCCCATGCGTTCAGCGGCCGCGCCGGCGAGCCCTTCCATGAAAGCGTCAGGCCCATGACTATGAGCGATCGGCGCGGGCACGTTCGGCGCGAGCCAGTGTATCAACTTTCTTCGCCGTCGAATCGTTGCGCGCCGAGCCAGCGTTTAACGCGTCCACCATCTTCCCGTGGAGGTTCTCGGTGGATTTGCCATTCTTGTTTATGGCGTCCACTGTATCTTTCGGACTGGGGCCGCCACCGCCTGCACCGCTCGAGCCGCCAATTGCCTTGGCGACTGCTGAAGCGATCTGCTCAGGCAATGACTGGATCGCCTGCAAAACTTCAGGGTCTGTTGTCCGAGTTGCTTTGCCTTGTCCGGGCTTCGTGAGGTTGTCGATCGCAACATCATTACCCTGGCTGTCTGTGATTCCGCGTTTCCCGGCACCACGATCTATAGTTCTGACTACGCCGTCAGGACCCTTGATCGTCCCCGGCGCGGTGCTGCCATTTCCTCGAGTGGGCACGATCTCGGGTTTGGTTTGTGCGATAGTCTTGGCAAATTCTCCACCGAATTCCTTGGTCAGTTTAGCAGTGCTATCTTTGACGCCAGGCAAAGAAGTCGCTCTCTGACCGAGTTCGGTTGTGATTTCAGACTGACGCTTTGAAATTTCGAGGAGTCGGGCGTTTGATGCCGGATCCCCACCGAGCCCGGCCCGAATGTTTTTATCCTTCAGGGATTCGCTCTCAGTCGCCAATGCTGTCTGTTCGTCCGTGAGTTTTTTCTGAGCGGTACGCTGCTTTTCAGCAAAATCGTTGTTGGCAACAATCTGATCCTTTTGGAAGTCCGCCTGGGCGATTTCTTTCGCCTGCTGTAGTTTTTCAATTTCTCCCACTTTGCCTGTGGAAGCGTCGCCGCGATTGGCGAGATTGGTATCAGAGGCTTGTTTGCTCAGCGTCGCTGTGGACTCTTTCGCAGCGGCAATAAGCCCGTTGTCCTTTCCGGGTTCGCCGTCCAAGAGACCAAGTCTCTGTTCGATATCCCGAAGTTTAAACCGGGCATCGTCGGCGGCGCGTTGCTGTTTTTTCGCTTCAGCAGGGTCGGTGATGTCGTTGCCGAAATCATCGAACTTCACCACGCTAGGTGCGTTAAGAATCTCGTTCGCATTAGAACGCTGACGAACCAAATCGGCACGCTCATCCCGCAAGGCTCTCTCATTTTTGACAGCCGCCTGCAGTTCGCTAATGGTTTTCTCGCTCTCTTTTTCTTTCTGTGCGATCGACGCGTCGATTTGTTTGACCGTGGTGTCCAGCTTTGCGGCACGCGCTCTGTTCTGCGCTTCGAAATCCTTCTGTTCTTTCTGTGCGGGTGTAAGCGTCTCCGAATTTTTTATGGATGACTGCTCGATCGCCAAACGGTTTTCATTGAGGTGATCCAGCGCATTTTTAAGCAGCGTCAGCTTATCGATGGTATCCTGGGTATTATCGGAAATGCGCTTAATCTGCAAAGCCACGGCCTTCGCAGCATCATCCTTTATATTAGCGACCGCAGCTGCCAGATCCTCCGATTTCTTTTTGGAGTCATCCATTCCTTTGCCCATCTCGCCAATCCGTTCCTTGATGACCAGAAACAGGCCGCCCAAGGTGCCGAGGATAGTGACAAAGAGACCGATTGGACCGCTACCTGCGATGCCTCCGCGAATAACACCCAGCAAACCACGGACAGCGTTGGAGACACCGAATATTGCGCCAGCACCGCCTTGAGCTGCGCGTGCAACACCCTCGACTGCTTCCTTCGCATCGCTACCGCGGTGGCCTAAAGCGCCAAACGATTCGACCAGGCCCTTGTTTCCTTCCTCGGCTTTTTTGGTTCCTTCTTTCGCCTTGGCTCCGGATGTATCAATAGCTGAAAGGGCACTGGCGGCTTTGGTAGCCGCCTGTGCAGTCTGATCCAGACCGGTGTTATCGGCCGTGGTCGTGACTTTAACTTTCAGCTCTGAGGTCTCTCCGGACATCGATCGAGATCAGTTCCCGGCGGCGTCTTTCTTTTTCACCACCAGACCAAACGACGTGATAACTGGTGGAGTGCCAGAGTTCAGATTTGCCGTGTCGCTCGTGGTACTGCCATAGGCGTTTCGGACGATCACCCGATAGTTGCCGGCGTCGGCCTCAGTCGCGGATGCAATGATGTATTTGTCCGATGTCTGACCAGGGATCGTGACGAATGCCGTCGATCCAATGGGCGCTTTTTGCCACTCGTACGTGAATGGTGTCGAGCCTTGCACGGTGACACTGAAGTCCACCTCGGCGCCGACGGGAGCCATGGTTGGATCAGCGGCCTGAGCTGTGACAGCGAGCGGTGAGCACAAAGCGGCCAGCAGAGCTGCCGCGAAGATGAGGAGTTTTGTTTTCATGGATAAATGTATCGAACTATTACGATCCCATCGGATCCTGCAGTCGAAGCGGCGGCGGCATTCGCGTATTTTCCGCCACCACCACTTCCCGTATGCGCTACAGGAGCCGTGGCACCTGGACCCGAATCGGAATTGTAGCTGGAACCCGTGCCGCCAGTGGACGAGCCGCCAGCTCCGCCCGTGGTCAATCCAGCGCCGCCACCGCCTGCCGCATACGTTATTGAAGACCCGGAGATTGAATCGACGGTGCCCGCACCTCCCGCGCCGCCCGTATTGCCTGAACCGTTACCGCCCGCGCCGCCGCTGCCGCCACCACCGCCGCCCGCTGTTGCACCGGTGACTGCCGCGCCGCCGGCATTACCTTCTGCACCGGTACCAGCACCGCCGCTGCCCGCCGTGAAAGGCGAAGAGGCAATCGTGCCAGCGCCGCCACCACTGCCGCCGCTCACTCCATCCGCTAGTGTATCGGAAAACGCGCCGCCACCGCCTCCGCCATGCGCGGTAGTGCTGTCAAAAGTGGAATCACCGCCAGTCCCTCCGCGCTCTCCGGCGTGCGACCCAGATGCAACATTCGCACCTCCTGTTCCCACGGTTATCGTGTAGCTCCCCGCTGTGATGGTTTGCGCCGTGAGCTTGATAAAACCGCCCGCACCACCGCCACCAAATCCGCCACCACCGCCGCCACCGCCTACGATCAGAATATCCATCGAACCACCGGAGGTGACCACAAAGCTTCCGGATGTCGTGAATGTATGGATTTTATAACCGCCCGAAGTGGTTATGGTGCCTCCGGTCGCGGAAATAGGGCTGCCGCCCGTGACCACGCGGAAAGCACCGAAGCCGGTCAGATTGTTCACCTGCAGCGCGCCAGGACAAACAGCAAGAGCCAGCGCGAGCAGCGCCGGCGCGAATAACTGGCGGCGCAGTTTCATTGATCGGTGGGCGCGCTCGTCGTGTAGATGATCTTCACGCCGATCAGATTCGCTTCAACCGCCATCGTGTCGCTACCATCGGCAGGAACGCGGGCGATGTGGAAATAGACAAGGTCACCCGTCGCCGGCGTGCCACCAATCGTCACGGCACTCGTCGCCGAGGAGATGTAGAGCGTGCCGGTCGTCCCACCCGTGTCGCTCACCGTTTGCGCGGTGCCATAGCTGGCATCGATCGCATCACCGTCAGAAATCGCGACGCCCGCGATCGACCACGTAACGCCGAAGTTTGTCGTGGTCGACGGATGCGACCAAAAAAACTGCGCGGTAATCGTGCTGTTGTTCCAGCTCTTCGGCATAGCGACGGCAAATTGCGCGAATTGCTGCGTGGTGGGATCGAAGGAAAGCGCCGCGATTTCCGGGCGTCCGGCGGTGCCCTCGATCTGAGCGGCGGCCGCACCATCAGTTGTCGCGGGAGACATACCCACCGCCGGGATCCAGATGGTCTGGCTGCCGACCGGATTTATTTCCGATACGGTTTTGCCGCCGTCTTTAATCAGCTTCCCCGACGTTGAATCGTAGACCGCGATCCGGTTGTCGACCGCGCTCGATGGGCCGACCACGTCGCCAGTCGCGGTAGACGGTGCCGTCTGACTGCCCACGATCCGCCAACGTGAAGACGTGCCGTCATACTTGAGCAACACGCCGCTGCCCGCGGCCAAAGTGTAGTCGGCATTCAGTGCGAAGCGATTGCTGCCGCTGCTGCCCGAGTCGTTATTTTTCAATACCAAGGGAAAGCTGCCGACGTTTTCGAGCGTGATTGTTCGGCCGAGCGCGCCGCCGGCAATGCCGGTCAGATTGCGCGAAGCATCAGTCGAAACGCGAAAGGTGAAGGCGTAGGTGTAGCCGCTCGGTGCCCAGTCGTTCGTGTTCGCGGTCAGCTGCGCGGGAGTGATGGTGCCTTCTTTTCCGGACGTCGTGCCGCTGCCGAGCTTCACTGTACGCTGCACCTCAAGGTCTGAAACGACGCTCTGGGCGTGGGCGGGGAAAGCGCAAAGCACGGAGAGCAGAGCGCAGAGAGAGAAAAAGAAGCGGTGAGTGGTGAATGGCTTTTTCATAGTTCTGCTTTCCAGTAAGCGGTGTAACCTCCTGCCGGCAGCGCGGCAGCAAGGAGGGCTGTGAAACCGTTCGCGCTGATGCCGGAGTAACCGACCACCGCGATCGCGGGTGAACCGCCGGGCGGGACCAGCTTCAGGTCGAACCAAGTCGGCGGAGCGCCGAAGGGAGTCTCAAATACGATCGCGACGGATTCATCGTCCTGCTCTGGTAATTCTGTGCCTCGCTTGGTCATGTCCTCGTCCTCCGGATCCGTGTCGGGTACGTCCTCGCTGAGAAATTGCCTGCCCGTGAAACTGTATTGCACGGGTACAGCAAGACCGATGCGGCGGCCGACCTGGACAGCCCGCACCGCGCTTGCCATGCGGATCGCGTAGGTAGCGGCCGCGTCGGTGAGCAGGAGATCGGCTTGCAGCGGCAGCTGATCCCGCCAGGTGCAGCAGAAGGCCACGGCCGCGGCCTCACTGGAAAAGAAGTGCCACACCTCGAACGCAAGGACCATCGGCCCGTCGCTCCGGCCATAAACCGTAGCGAGCGAATCGCGGAAAAACGAAAACGTGTCGATGACCGGTTCGCTATTCCAGGTGAGGTTATTAGCGACCCGGCCAACGGCGAGATTATCGTCGGCGATGAGCGTCGTTGAGAACAGAATGCGCACACGGATTCCTTAAGCTGGAGCCTCCGCACCGATGTAGAGCATCGGGTTGGGAACGCCGCCGGTAAAGGTGCGGTTGCCCTTCCAGGTGAGTTCACCGACGCGCTCGTCATCGCGCTTCCATTGCGCGGGCCCACCGGTGAGCGCGGCCGCATAGACGCGAACATAAACGCCCGTGCCCTGGATGTTGAGATCGTCGCCAGCCAGAGAGCGCCCAAGCTTTGAGCCGGAGCCGTCCAGGTTGAGTTTTGCCCGGAGCGATGCGAAATCGATTCCGATCGGCTGCGCCGTCAGCGTGACACCAATTTTCAAGATGCGCCGGCTGAGAATTCCAGCCGCCTGATTGTCGACAGGCGAAAGCTCGAGCGTGGGCGTGATCTTGATCCCGGCCTTCGTGGACATTTCCACCCAGGGAGCATCCTCACCCCAGTCCATCGTATAGGGCTGAGTGATGATATCGGCCGGGTCGAAGCCTTCGTCTGAGAAAGCCGCGGTGTCCTCAGTAAGAACCGAATTCGCATCCGTGCGATCGACACCATTCTTAACGAAGCACTCGAATTCCACCTGCCCCCAAAGCGGAGTTTGCTTCTCGCCGGTGATTTCAGGCATCTTGGTGACCGCGGCATTGTGGAACGTAACGCGACGACCGTCGTTGCCGATGATGATCAATTGATGCTGTTCAACGAATTTGAGTGAGCCAGTGCCGGCGTCGGTAATGTCGATCGCACCGGTGCCGGCTTCCGCCGCTGCCGCCGAGAGGTGAATTTTTCGGAATCCTCCGGCGTTGGCTCCGAGATAGTAGAGCGTTGGCGAAGTAAGTCCCGCCGGCATTGCACCGGTGGTCCCGAAAGAAATTGGCGTGCCAGCGGGCAAGGCGGTATTCGCGACCGCGATTTTGTCATTCCCGAAATCCACCGCGCCGCAGGGCCAGACAGGAGTCACCAGCGAACCGTAATTCGCGGAAAGATGCGGGAAGAGAACATCGAGATCCGCAAACCGCCCTTCGGGAATGAAAGTGAGCTTCAGCTCCTGGTTGCCGGCACGGGTATCGACTACACCCAAAGAATCGATCTCGATTTCGAAGTCCGAAAGGTTGGGAGCCATCGTCACGTCCGCCTTCGAACGAAAAATGGAATCTTTGTAGAAAACGAGGCATGGGCCTCCGATGATGTTGGCGACGTTGTTTACTGACATAGTTTTTAGTGGTTAAGAAATTGAAATTTTGCGGACGTCGCTTTGCTGCATACCGGTCTTTTCCGCCGCGACACGAATGGTGGCTGGCTCTGATTGCAGGAACGGATCCGAATAGAGATGGGCGGACGGATTTTTTGATGAAGGATACGAATCATCCGTCGTGTACCAAATATCCGCTCCCGCCGTGGTGTTTGTGAGCGTAACGTTTGCCGGAGACACGTTGCCGTTATCTGCAGCAAGATGGGGTAGCGTCACTTTCACTGCAGGCGAATCGCCGCCGATGCGTGAGAACTTTACGCCGTAGCTAATCTGTCCGTCTACGACTGTGATCGGCTCCATGCCATCAAAGTAGTAGGTGCCGCCAAAACCGTTTTGGAAATAATGCCCAAGACTGCGCACGATTTCCGCCAGTCGTTCGGCACTGATGCCCGTTCCCTGGTCTCCAAGATTGATGAGAGGCATCTCGATCACCTGGACAGTAAGGGTGATCTTATAGCGCGGACCGGCGCCGGACTCCGGAGTCAGCGAAGGCATGAGCACAATGATACAAACGCCAATCTTCCCAGTGCCTCCGTCATTCAGCACACTCAGCGCAACTAGGATATCGTTTTCAGTGACGCCCTTCTTCTGGTTGAGGAGGGCAATTCCATTTAATTCCGGCGCGGCTTGAAGCCGACCAAACAAATCGAGCTGATCGATTTCAATGCCGGCCGCACTCACGATGCACCTCCGTTGCCGCCGCCTTGCTGGGCCCGTGCAATGTCGCGATCGAGGGCAGATTTCACATCGCGGCCAACCTGCGAC
>JBEHXD010000244.1:0-7779 GCA_048498875.1 Verrucomicrobiota bacterium | reverse complement strand
TAAGAAGCGGCCTCCGGATGCGCTGATTGGGTCCCGGAAGTCACGGCATAAAGCCGCTCCTACTACGAAACAAAAAACAAGGAGCCCTTCGCCGGTCTCACTCCTCAGACAGTCCCTTGACGTCGGCTTCGACCTCGTGGCACGCGCGAAGAAATGACGCCGCCGACCAAGCCTGAAAGGCCTTTCCCATCGGCCGGCCGGTGGAACCGTGGGCCCACTCGTTGAATTCCCATTCCTGATCGCGGCCGAGCTGGTTGAGTTGCGCGAGTCGCAATAACTCGCGACAGGCGATTTCGTGAAAGCCGAGGCGATGGATGAATCGCACCCACATGCCGCCGACGAACGGCCAGATGCCGCCATTGTGATAATGGTGCGGCAGGTTAAGCAGATTCACCGTGTAGTAGGCGCGCCAGTCGGGGTCGCCGGCCTGGACGACGGGGTAGAGATTCGCGACCGGATAGGGCTGGTTCACGCCGACGCCCCACATGAAGCGAAACGCGGTGCGAGCGCGATCGACGTCGAGCACGTTCATGAGGAACGCGAGCACGTTCGCGTAGACATCGCACCGCCAGTTGAAGGCGAACGGCGTGATCTCCGCCAAAAGATATTGTGCGTCGCCCAGCCCGCTTTGCCGGTCGGCGAAACGATTGTGCTTCGGGGAATTGTCGGCGGGCGTGGTGGTTGGCCAGAAGATTTCCAACAGGCGGCTGCGGATTTTTTGCGACCAGCGGAGATAGTCCGCGGCCTTTTCAAACTGGCCGGTGAGCTCGAGGATGCGGCCGTAACAGACATTGGTGCGGTACCAAAGAACCTCGTCGTAGAGCACGTTGTAGCTGCGTCCGAAAAGATCGGTCCAGTCGCCAGCCTCGGGGATTTCCAGCAGACCGTCGTTGTTGCTGTCCTGTGCGCTCAGCCAGTTCATGATGCTCTGCAAGCGTTCGGCGTGGCGATAGAGCAGCGTGTGGTCGCCGGTGCGCGAGGCGTAATTGTAGATGGCGATGATCACCCACGGCCCGCTGTCGATGGAGGCGATGTTGCCGACGCCGGAATAATCGGGCGTGCCGTCGTCGATGCGCACATTGGCGGGAATTTGACCCGTGGGCGAAGTGGCGTTCAACAGGGTTTCAAGGGTGGCGGTTTGGGCGGCGCGAATTTCGTCGTCCTCGAGATGCAGCGTGCACCATACCGTGATCGCGCCGTCGCGCGCCCACACGCTGCGGTAGTTTACGTCGGTGCCCGTGACCGTGTTGTCGTTCAGCGAACAGGCCGAAAACCCCATCGGCGTGATGTTTTTTTTCAGCGCCACGAGAGCTTTCTGGTAGGCGAGTCCGAGAAAGGATTTTTCCTTTTCGTTGAGCGAACCTGCCTTGGTGCCGGTGAAAAGCATTTGGAATCCCGGGTCCATTTTCGTCCGCGTCTGCCGGGTTTTTTCCTTGGTCGGCAGCGTGGCGACGACGCCATAGTGGCTGAGTCCGTCGAGCACGCCGTCGGCGAGAATCTGTCGCGAGCTGAAGGTCGGGACATCGACCGTCTCCTCGTAGAGTTCGGGCAGTGCGTTTTCCACGATAATCCCGCGTACGCCGGGCAGACGAAACATGCTGGCGTCGTTGCGCGTGTCGCCGGCGACCAGCACGCTTTCAAAAGGGATCGTCAGCCGGGCACAAAGCCAGCGCAGTGCTCCTCCCTTGGTCGCGTTTCGCGGCAGCACGTCGAGATCACGGCCACTGGAGTAAACGACCTTCACCTTGACACCCGCCTCGGTCAGCTGGCGTTTGAGTTCCCGGATGGTCTCCGGCTTGGCGTTGTCCAGAAACCAGCTGGACTTGAACTCATGTTGAAATTCGGCCGGCTGCGGACGGATGCCGGGAAATTTTCCGGTGATCTCCTTCACGCGATTTGCGTTCCAGCCGTCGGCGAGATGCGAATCGAGTTCATCCAACATTTTGTTTTCGTGGACGTCGAAAACCTGGGTGCCGACTCCACCGATGTAATAATCGGCCGGAGGGAGCGTGCCGTTGTCGACGAACCGCCGGAGATCGTCCACGAGCCGGCCGCTGTTGTAGATCAACAAGGGCCGGCCATCCGGTTTGAGGTCGGTCCATGCGGTTTTAAACCGTTGGGACGATTCCGGATTTCCGAGAAGGGTGCCGTCGAGATCGGCGCTGAATAGTCGGACGGAAGCAGGGGAACTCATGGTGGTATGGACATGGGTTCGGACGATTAGTCGCCATCGTTCCACGGTTCGTCCCATTCGTTGTCGGTGAAGGCGAGCGCGGTGGCGCGTTCCTCGATGAGGCTGATCAGCTGCTGGGCGATGCCGGTCCAGGTGAAAAGACTGCGGGCCTTGTGCGCGCCCATGCGACCGAGGCGGTGGGCCAGACGCGGATGCTTGAGCACCTTGACGATGGAGATCCCAAGATCGACCTCGTCGAAGGAGTCGGCGTATAAAGCATGGCGCCCGAAAGTCACCGCGCGATAGAGTCCGCCATGGGTGGTGATCACCGTAGGCGTTCCGCATGCCATGGCTTCGATGGCAGTCATGCCAAAAGGCTCGTAGCGACTGCTGAGCACAAACACATCCGCGCCGCGGTAATGATCGGCCAGATCGGCGTCGGCCACGAAGCCGCTGAATTTAATCCGGTGGGCGAGACCGAGTGCCGACACCTGTTGCTTCAGTTCATCCAGGATTTTTTGTTCGCTGGCATTGAGGGAGGAACCTCCGACGGCCAGATGAAGGCAGGCGTCGGGGATGCGCGGTGCGACGATCGAAAATGCGTTGATCAGGAGGTCGTAACCCTTGTTGCGAGCGAGCCGTCCGATGGCGAGGACGACTTTCCCCTCGAAACCCAGGCGCTGCCGAATGGCATTGCGTGACGCCGCACTCACGGGAAAAAAGCGGTTGTCGTCATACCCGGGCGGAATCATGTGCACCTGTTCCGCTGGAGCTCCGTAGTCGCCTACGATCATGTCGACCTGGGGCGGAGTGGTGGCAATCACTTCGTCGCAATTCCGGTAGAGCAGGGTCTCTTCGTTGATACGTTGCGTGAAGTTGTATTTCTTTTCGAACTCCACCGCGGCTTCCGGAAAATCCCTTTCCATCAATTGTTTTTTCCACAGACCGAGCGAGTGCGGGGTGTGGATGTGAGGGACGTCCAGTGCCTCGGCCAGACGTTGGGTGGCAAACCCCGCGTCCCAATAATGGCTGTTGAAAAACTGATAGTTTAACTGATGCCGCTTGATGAAACGGAGGGCGTTTTCCGCCCATTCGCCCAGGTGCCGGATCAGGTATTCCTTGTCGAGGAAACCGGAACCACCGCAGGGAACGCGGATGACACGTACGCGATCATTGACCGTATCGATTTCGGGCTGGTCCTGGAAGCGCCGCGTCCAGATGTCGACCTCGAAGCCGAGCTGCGCGAGTTTTTTGGAGAGTTCGAGCACATAAACCACCTGGCCACCGGTGTCGGCGGCGCCGAGCGGAGGTTCGGCGGCGACATAGCCGTGGGTGGAAATCATGCCGA
Source organism: Verrucomicrobiota bacterium (assembly GCA_048498875.1). Classification (GTDB taxonomy): domain Bacteria; phylum Verrucomicrobiota; class Verrucomicrobiia; order Opitutales; family Opitutaceae; genus Lacunisphaera. The sequence continues at coordinate 4,258 of JBEHXD010000244.1, read as the reverse complement.
TGCGCGGAAGCGCAGACTCAGGATTTAATCCTAACATTGCGTTGATGGGTTTGACTTCCGCGGGCTGAGTCGCCGGCGAAAGCAGGTGAGCGTTGACGCGGCCGTGACCGCGGGTTCCAGAGGGCCCGGAACGATGACGCCGCTCACATATCCGATGACAAGTGCACTTTACGAAACACGGGCGGCGAAATGTGAGCGACCCCGTAGTAAATACAGACGCCGCTGCAAAAGGTGCCAAGGTTTATTTTTCAGGATGAATCGGGGCAAACGACGACTGAAAAGATCACCGAACTATTTTCGCCGCCGCCAGATATCGGCGCGGATCAAGCCCCATTCAAATTCCTGCCGCCGCTCCAATTCGAAGCCATGCTGCCGCAGGAGGTCGTCCGGTTCGGTCTGACGGCGGGCAGGCAATGAGGTGAATACCCGAAAGAACCAGTACATCAGCGCGTGTACCATCCGGGCCCGCCAGCGCGCGGCCCCGCGGCGGGGGACGGAGAAATCGACGATGAGCCACACCGCGTCGGGAGTGGTGTAGCGCGCGAGTCTGGCCACGACCTCGCCGAGCACATCAGGGGGAAAGCAATCGAGAAAAAAACAGGTGACCACGGCATCGAATTTACCCGTGGGCTCCCACTGAAGAAAATCTGAATGAACCCAGTCAATGGGTGTGCTGGCGTCGTGATTTCTTCGCTTGGCCCGTGCGAGCATGGGCTCGCTGGCTTCGACGCAGGTGAGGGAGGTGGCGGGAAATCGCCGGGCAAAAGCCTGGGCAAACCGGCCGTGACCCTCACCGACGCTGAGCACATGTTCGCGACGCTCAAGCGCTCCCAGCCAGTAAGCGCGGGCCCGATCCAGACGGCCTCCTGCGGTCAGCGCCTCCAGCCAATCGTAGTGGGGCGCCAGCCGGTCGAAGCTCATGCAAACTGCCAGAACAATCCGGAGATCACCGCGCCGCCCGCATAGGCCACGACATCCCACACGTCACCGGTGGCGCGGGTGAAAAGGTGCGGAGCCACCAGTTCGGCGGCGATCGACCATACGACCACATGAGTCCAGATTTCACTCCAATGCGGTTTGGTGTCGCCGGCCCGCAATCCAAATTTGCGCTGCAACCAGAGCATCAAGGGCAGGGCGGCGGGAATGAGCAACGTGTCGGAAAAATAACCCCGCAGGAAAACCCCCTTCATGGCCAGAGGCACCAGCCAGCGATTGCCCGCATAACATGCGCAAGCGGCCACGCAGAGGGGATCGCGGGCGTAGCCGAAACGTTTCATAACAGGGCGGCGATCGCGAGTCCCGCCCCGAAGGACAGGAGGATCTTCAACGCAAAGTTCGTGTACGGCGACTCAAGGAAAGGTGACATGATCAACCAACATAGCTGGCGGGCAGGACGGCGCAATGGTGGTTTTTATCGCAGTGCGATACATTAGTCGCGCTGATTGCGGGCAAAAGCCCTTTTCGCATTCAGCGGGGAAGGGAGAAAGTGGTGCGTTCACTTCCGTAACCAGGTCATCTGATTCGGATGACTGGGAAGTGTCTTCAAAACTGCCTGTCATTCTGAACGAAGTGAAGAATCTCTGTGTTCGAACCTGATAGCGTGTTCGGGTGCGTGGATTCTTCGCTGCGCTCAGAATGAGCGGAATCGGGGATTATTATGTTTGGCGATACTTCCGAAGTACTTCGGAATGTTAACCATCCGATGGGTCGTATCGGTTGGCGGGAGGGGCTTCCGATCAGTTCTTTCGCGACGGTTCGAATTCCAGATGTTGGCGGAGAAATGGCAGGACCCGGGTATAAAAACGGCCATTTTCGGTCCAGTTTTTACTCCACGGATCACCGCGATATTCCTCGGCTTCGTGGTCGATCCCGAGTTCATCGAGTTTTCGAGTGAAAGCCTGAGCCGCATAGACGTGATCAAGATTGGGATCATAGCGGGCCCAATCGAAAGCGAGACCGCGGAGGCGCCGGAGGTTTTCGCATTTTTCGACCAGCATGTGATCGAGGAGAAAACGCACCTGCCATTGGTTGACGTTCTGCATGTTTACCTGGGGAGTCCCTGCGTTCATCTCGACCATGAAGTCGCAGTAGAGGGGCGGCCGGGTGGGATTGGGCAGATAAGCCTGGCACATCGCGACGAACGGGCGGGAAGATCCCGAGGTGTCGAGTTCCTGGAACGAGGGGGCCTGATAAACTTTTTTCCAATCGACCCGCGCGTGACCGGGTGAGATCCCGGTGCCGGTGCCGACCAGATGCATCGCGTAGACCACGCTAAAAATATCAGGATAGAGCATGCCGAGTTTGAACGCACCATAGCCGCCCACAAAATCCCCCGCGAGGGCCCGGCTGTTTTGATGTGCGATGGTCCGGTAGTGCTGGTCGATAAATGGCACGACCTCCTCCACCGTGTGGTCGAGCCAGCGACCCGTCGTGCTCGAGTTCTCGTACCAGCTGCCGAGCGTGGGGGTGCTGTAGTCGGCGGCGACGAGAATAAATTCCCCGACAACCTGGTTGGCGAAGCCCCGCTCCAGCAATTTCACCAGGTTACCGTCCTCAAACATCTTTTCCGCGCTCCAATTGAGCGAATGACAATAATACACCACCGGGTAGGATTTGCCGGACGAGGCATAGCTAGGCGGCAGATAGATTTTGATGGTCCGGTTGGGATCGAGGCCGGTTTTGGTGTCGCGCAAACTAGCGGACAACAGGTGTTCGGTGACGACCGAGCCGTGGCTGGATGAATCAGCGGAAGCGGGTGGTGCGATGATCGCCAGGGAAAAAATTGCGACGAGCAAATGACTGAATGAAATCATGGTGATAGTGAGATGAATCGGTTGCGGCAGGGCGTTCGATTGCGCGGCAGATCAATCGTACATGGCGATGGTGCGGAAATATCGCAGCTGCCCGTTGGCTTCGCGTCGCCAGATGCGGATATTTTTTCCCGTTCCGACGCCGGAGGAATCTCCATTCCTCCAGTTTGCGATATGACTTGCGTACTCGATCACGTAGGCTCCGAGGTCATCGATCCGGTCGCACCGAATATCCAATTTCTCGAAGACCGGCAATTCCGTGACGTGTTGCTCGAGAAACTCGTTCAGTGCTTTGCGGCCCTGGTACAAAGGGTGATGACTGTAGAGAAACATGGCATCGTCGGCATAAAGCCGGCACCAGGTTTTGGCGTCGTGCTGCTGAACGACCGATTCCAATAACTTGTCCCAGGCGGCCAGTTCCAGGCTCACATCATTCGTTATCGGCAGACGGCCCTGAAGCGCCATGTGCACGGCCGGAACTTCGGGAAAACGCAGCTCGTCGGAGAAAGGGACCGCGTGGTTGTAGTTCCAGGCTTCGGTGATCAGCTCCAAGCGTCCGTCCGGGTGTTTTTCCCACAGGTCGAGATATTTTCCCGCCAGCGTTCGCGCTTCGCCGGTGCTTCGCAGGGTGAGATTAAGATCGAGCAGGCCAATTTCGATGATGCGAGAACCCAGATCGGTGACTTCAATTTCCTTTCGCTGGCAACGGGTGACGGTGAAACGACGGAAAAATGCTTCGTGGTAGATAGTCGCGTTGGCCTTTCCCAGAATGGTCTTCTGGTATTCGGGCATCAGGCGAATGTCTGCGGCGTAGTTTCCGATTGCCGGGGACGCATTTCCCTCGAGATAGCCGCGCGTGCAGTCAGCGCGGTATTGCTGCAGAACGGCGAGGATTTGGGGCGAAACCGGGTTGGCCGGGGCGCTGTGGCTGGGGGAGACGGCAACCCAAAGGCTAAGTGCGAGACCTACGATCAATCTTATGGCGTGGACGGATTTCATCAGGGAGGCGGTGGTTGAAGATTAATTTGCCTGAATGCGAATTCCGCGGCCTCCCACGAGGGAGGACACTGCCGCATTCATCGACGAGTCCACCTTAGCGAAAACGGCCGGCATCGTCGTCCGAACCGGTCGGGTCGTACGCCATCCCGGAGTATTCGTACGGTTTTAAAGGCGCAAAAACTACCCAGGAAAACGATAGTTCCTTCGCACGCCATCAGTTATGTGTGGGGCACAAAACTCATCGATCACTGCCAAGCAGACCTTCAAAAGTGTGGGCGGGGTGCCCTCACCCCGCGAGGCGCTCGCCGAAGTAGCGGCCGAGGCCGGCGTGCTGGTGGTCAGCACCGGCCCGCCTGCAGGCCTTGCAGTTCCGGGCCGGTGCTGACCACCAGCACGCCGTCGTCGGCGCCGAAATAGCGGCCGAGGCCGCCGTCGACCGACGCCAGGTT
>JBEHXD010000243.1:0-7786 GCA_048498875.1 Verrucomicrobiota bacterium | reverse complement strand
GTCCAATTGTCCGTGAAGTTTAAACGAACACGGACCGGGCGAACGCGCGAATCGGTCAAAGCAAGGCGGCCATGGCCAGGCCTGCTCCGAACGCAAGCAGCAGCTTCAAGGTGAAATTTAAATAGTAACCGGAATCGGAAGATGGCCGGAAAAAATTCATTGGTCGCAGCGAGAGCAGATCAATCTTGTTGTTCGTTGGCAAAGCCCATTTGTGCCCGGAGCAAATCATGCATGGTAATGACACCGATCACCACTTCCGCTTGGTCGATCACGATGATGAGTCCGCTGGGTGAATTCACGATCTTGTTGGCGACCTCGCGCACCGGCGTGGCGGGAGAGCAAGTGACCGCCACCTCCAGCACGGGAGATCGGGATTCCTCCAGGGACTGGAGTGCCTCGCTTCGCGTGAGAACACCGGCCAGGTGATTCTTCATCACCACGGGAAAACGCGTATGGGTTGCGCCTGAGATAAATTTCTTCAGCGCCTCCGCGGACAAATCCGCGATCACCTTTGGGCTGAAGTTGGCAATCCGGGCTGAGGGTAATTCCATCCACGTCCGGAGGCTGCGCGGCGGCACCAGCCGTTCCACGTGCTGATCATCCTGCGCCAGCACTGCCTCGTAGAAATTTTCGTGGTCGATGCGACGGCTGATAATCTGGCTGATGAGCGCACCAAATATCAGCACCGGTACGAGCGCGAATTCATGGGTCATTTCAAATACGATCAGAATTCCGGTCACCGGCGCACGCACCACCGCACCAAGACAGGCGCACATGCCGACGACGGCCAGCGCGACATGATCCGCCTGACCGAGCGGATGAAAGATTTGCACCCCACCGGCCACAGCGGCACCCACCATGGTGCCGAAGAAAAGTGTGGGAGCGAAGATGCCACCGCATCCACCCAGACCATAGCACCAGGCAGTGGCCATAAGTTTGGCCACTAGGAGGATCAGAGCAATTTGCCAAAGCATCTTGCCGTCGAGAGCCAGGGAAAGGTCTTCATAACCCAAACTGAATACACCGATATGACCAGTAGTGGCGAAAACCGCCCCGCCGATTATCCAGACGCCGATTCCTCCTAACATAACGCGAGACCATGCCGGTAGACGATGAGCTCGCTTGTTCGCTGCGCGTAAACTGAGGGAAAGTTTTTGAAACCAACAGCCGGCCAAGGCCGCGATCGCCGCCACCACCGGCGTCAGGGCATAGCCTATCCAGTGCGGCGCGCCTTGTCCGTGCAAAATGAAAGCTGGCTGTGCTCCCAACATGCCGTGCGCCACCATCGCCCCGAGGACCGCAGCCAACAGTACACTGCCCAGCATTCGGCTGTTAAGGTCACCGATGATTTCTTCGAGCACAAACGTGACCGCCGCCAAAGGTGTATTGAACGCAGCGGCGAGGCCGGCCGCTGCACCCGCGGCCGCCGCGCCGCGTCGTTGATTTTTGGCGTTCCCAAAAAATCCGGACAATTGCGAAGTCAAACCGCCGGCTAGTTGAACTGAAGGCCCCTCACGCCCCAAGCTGCTGCCGCCTCCGACACTCAGCGCTCCCGCGATAAATTTCACCCACACCACCCGCCACGGGATGTAGCCGAAATCCTTCCAGAACGCCATTTTCAGCTGAGGTATTCCGCTGCCCGCGGCATCAGAACAAAAACGCGTGAGCAACCAGCCCGAAATTGCCGAGGTAACGGCCACGATGAAAAAACTCCCAATTAAAAAAACCAACACTGAGTCGTGACTGAGCCTTTCCAATCCCTGCTGGTAAATTAAATGAATCACCAAATGAAATAGCACCGCAGCCAATCCCGCCACCACCCCAAGGATTGTTATGACCATTAACGGTCGAGCTTGCGCAGGGAGGCGGTGGATCTGTCGCGAAAAAAAGTCGGCCATCATCGCCTAACCGTTGTGAAGTGGGGCAAATTCACAATAATGGACAATGATATTTCTTAACCTTGCCAAGTCGCTCGGCGATTCGTCAGCGCCTTGGAATCAGCGGCAAATTCGTTTTGGCTCTCGGTCGGATTGTTCGTAAATGACAAAAATGTCAGAAAGTAATCGAAAGCTTGCAAATGCTCTCAGCAAAGTTTCCTCGAGGCCGTGGATACCTTGGTCATAGAGGCACAAACTCTCGGACAGTAGGGTATCCGTTCAGATTCGATTGAACCTGTGGCAATGGCATAATACTCGTTTACTCCTCGATCCAACCTTCCCTCGCGACGGGGAATTCCTAAGCAGCATGAAACGAGACGCGGGTTCTTTTACCATGAGGCAGGAGTTAGGTACCAGCAATTCCTGACGGTAATGTCAGGATTGAAGTCGTGACGTTTCCGGCTAGCACGTAAAAACTGCGAAGGCACTGCCGAAAGGCAGCCTCACTGATCATGAAGCCAAATACCCTCAGTGTGGAACATCGTGACCGCTGCTTTACCACCAGTACACGAGTTTGCAATGCAGCGGGCAGCGGCATTTTTTCAGCGTTGCTTCTCCTCCGCCTGCTAAATCCTCTAATCCTGTATGGTAGTCCCATGCGTGCATTTGGTACTTGTTGCGAATTTGCAGTGGGTTTCATTAGTGTTTCGCTTCTGGCGGCTAGATCACGAAGATGGGCTCCGGAAAAAACTGTAAACCACGACGCCAGTGAAGGGTAGCCGTCATGAGAAATTTGTACGTCTGTGGCACAATCTCGTATCGCTGGCCCGTAACAACTACTGCCAGCGGCTGACGCAATGGAACGCATCACTTACGGCGGAAACCACTTCCTCGTAGACCCGTTAACAACGCCCCGCGAGTGGCAACGTGCAGCTAGAGCAGCCAGTCAATTGGCAGAATCGCCATGAGATTGACACCCATACGCTCGAAGAAGCTGGTCTGGGGTTCCGTATCGAAGTAAGTGTCGTCGCCATCCGCTTGGTGTTCGATCCATTCTGGTCGGCCGCCTGGTGAGGTCAGGCGCACTTCGTAGGCGTAGAGCGGGATCATATTGTCAAAGGAGTTATTCAGTTCTCGAGCGAATTTGGGGCTTTCAAGCAAGATGCCTATTTCCGTGTTTAGGGCCAACGACCGCGGGTCCATGTTGAACGAGCCGATAAATATTCTTTCATCATCGAGAGCAAAGGTCTTTGCGTGCAGGCTGGCGGTCGAGTGGCCGAAAATGGCGGGTCGGTCTTTCGCTTGGTCTCTTCTCCGCCGGGTGGCGATCTGCCAAGCAGTGGGTTTTAGTTCGAATAGCCGCACCCCCGCGGTAAGTAAGGCCTTTCGATACTTGGCATAGCCAGCGTGCACCAAGGCTACATCCGTGGCTGCCAGTGAATTGGTCAGAATACGAATCTTGATTCCCTTTCTGGCCTGTTCTTCAAAAACGGTGGCAGCCTTCTTGCTCGGGACAAAATAGGGAGAGACAATGTCGATGCTCTTGCGTGGTTCGCCCATCGCCTGTTTGAGCCGGGGCCACATTCTGTAATCTTTGGAATCGGCGGAATGCAAGACCTTCGCCGGATCATCATAGAACGTTTTGGCCACGCACCAGTCATAAGGTAGCAATTCTTCCGCACGAAAACGTTCGCGGAGTTTCGATACCTTGATCGCCTCGATGTATTTTGTGGCTGCGGGTGAGGCTCGCGTTGACTTGAATTTCTCCAGTAGTGCCGCGATTGCCGTTGAGTTCGCTTTTTTGATCAGGCGGTCGGCTGGATAGGCGGATTGACTGGACCAGTACCGGTCAAATTCTTGCGACACCTCCCCCACAACATTTCCCACGGCCACCACGTCGAGGTCGGCAAAAGCCATGTCATCATTTGCGGCGAAATAGTTATCTCCGATATTCCGGCTACCCACGATGGTGGCTTGGTTGTCCGCGGTCATCGACTTGTTGTGCATGCGACGATTGATGCGACTGAAGTCCGTCAGATAGTCGATCAATCGATGCTGACGATGAACAATCGGATTGAATAGCCGGACCTCAATGTTGGGGTGGGAGTCGAGAGCCGAGATAGTGGAATCGAGCCCTTGCGTATTGTTGTCATCAAGCAGCAATCGTACGCGCACACCGCGTTCGGCCGCCTGCCAGAGCGCTTCAAACAATAAGTAGCCCGTTGTGTCGCCATGCCAGATGTAGTATTGAACATCGAGCGAGCGATCTGCTTGGCTGGCTAAAACAATCCGCGCCTCAAAGGCTTCGATCGGCTCGAACAGGGGAAGAAAGCCTGACTGGCCAACGTGTACGGCAGTTTTCGGAGTGATTTTTTCACCCAACCGGGTGTTGGCAGTATCGGTCAGTGCTTGCGACGGGAGTCGGTGTTCAAGCGATGGCAAGCTCGTGCAACCACAGAGACCAAACACGAGCAGAGTCATAATCACGCCGGGCGCTCTCAAGGCGGCAGCAGGTTCGAGAAAAATGGAACGACGGCGCGTTATCACCTGTGGAAGCAGTCAACCTGTAGCGCTTGATAATGGGGCACAACCAGAACTCCAAACAATTCATCAAATGGTAGTCGGCTGCATTCATCTGAACGTGCGCAGGAGGATATTGTGGTGGGTGTGGCTCAGTACCGTGATCCTCGGGAGACCGAGTTTATCTCGCTCCTCGCGATGCCATTCCGCCGCCGCCAACCACGGCCGCCCGACAACATCTCCGCCCCTGACGACTCGTCGCGCGAAGAAAAGTCCCGGTCAAGCCAGCTACTTACTGACACCTCACGCGTCGGCCTCGAAAAACAGCAACGATGTTGTTTCTATCCTAATCGAAGACGAACGCAGCGTAGTATAGCGAGTGTTTAGCTTTTCACAGGTGGCCGGCGCAACGAACGCGAATTATTGGGCGGAACAATGCTGAGACTGGCATTCCGCGCTTAGTATCGTGTTGAATTATGTAACTAGGATCACCGCTGAAGCAGCCAACGGAGGTCTCAATTTCGAATTAGCATCGGCAAACCACAATCTGCGTGGAAGAAAAACTGAAGGGGCTGGAGACACTCTAAGGGGCCTCACAAATTTTGCTATTGCCTGGTGGAAGAGCAATCTTGCTCCTCTCACCACTTCCCCGCCGATATTCAATGTGTCGGTCATGGGCAGAGTTGCCAAAAAGTTGCCAGAATCAGTGTTTCAAGCTTCACCTCGCTGCAACGAAGTGTTTCTGTTCGCCCGTTCTCCAAGAGTGAAATTCAATCAAGTCCACGTCAGTTAGCGAATTAGCTTTTCGAACCACAACGGTTCGACCCCCACCCCGGGCACCATTTCAGTAAGGGACAACACGACGAAGGATGAAAGTCCAGCAGACGGGATCCTTCGGATCGGTCGGAGTGTAGGAGCGGCTTTATGCCGCGATTGATCGACCAACTGCAACCTGCGAGACCGTGACGTAAGCTATGACTCTCTTCCGCGTCCATTCGCGTGATTCACGGGTAGCACCAATGAAAGATCGGCAAAAAACGATCCTCATTTCCGCTTAATTATTCCGCGAGGTTCTGATTACTTGAGCATAAAGATGCGAAACGATCGGCAATAAAATCACCCACTTCGATGAACACGGTCGGCCTCAATCTTCTGATCTCTGATAAATCCGATCCGGAGCGCGATGCGTTGGCTGCGGCGTTTGCAAGGTACGGTGGCGAAGTCCACCGGCTCGGCCGGTTCTGGGATCCGCCTGCATTCGATCCTGCAAGCGTGCGGGTGTACGGAGCCGACTCCTTCTGTTTGGTGCTCCAACAAAAACTGAGATTCCCGCTCTGCTCGCCCGCAGACGATCTGCTTTTGCAGGTCCCACCGGCTTTCCTTCAGCGGCGCTTGGAGCAGCAAACTTTGCCCGAGGCACACTCGGGATCGTTCCCGAGGTTCATCAAGCCTCTCGTACCAAAGCAATTTCGCGGAGCCGTCTATCCGTCGCCGGACGATCTCGCCAGAGAATGCCAGGGCTTACCGCCCGAAACCAAAGTGTTCGCGGCGGAACCGGTGAAGTTCACCGCCGAGGTTCGCAGTTTTGTACGGGAAGGCCGCGTGCTCGATGCCGCGCCGTACGAGGGCACGGCGGAAATTTCAGAGGCCGTCGACTTCATCACCACCCTGCTTGATAAAATCACTGTACCCCGGTCGGTCGTAGTCGATGTAGGACTCATCGCCAACCGCGGTTGGGGAGTGATTGAGTTCAACGCCGCGTGGGGCGCGGGCCTCAATGGCTGTGATCCGGAGAGAGTTTTGCCGTCGATTCTCTCCGCTTCGGGCTTTTAGTTTCTCGCTTTCGTTGTCTTCGCAGCGGATCGCTTTTGTTGTGATCTGGTGGTTCTGATCATTTCGATTATTTTTTCGCTCAGCCGCCTGGCGTTTTCGATCTGATCTGGTTTCAATCGTTTCTTTAAAATATCACAATTGGCGGTGGCTGTCTGCTGGCCGAGAACCGCCGCCGTATTCATATACGCAAGACCTTCGACGAGATTTTTCGGCATTCCTATGCCGTTCACGGCATTGAATCCCAGGTTTACCCAGGCATCGGGAAACCCCTGCTCTGCCGCGAGACGATACCAATGCACGGATACCTGATCGTCCTTGGGAACGCCTGAGCCCGTGGAATATCGCAACCCGAGATTGAATTGCGCCTGGACCAATCCGTGCCCGGCAGCCTTGCGGTACCACTTTGCCGCTTCCACCTGGTCCTCCTGCACTCCTTCGCCGTTCGAATAGGCGTGGCCAACGCTGTTCTCAGCCGCCGCATAACCTTGTTCAGCCGCCTTGCGGTACCAAATCAACGCTTCGCTGTAGTTTCTGGATACGCCAATCGGCAGGTCGTACACCCGCCCGAGATTGTATTCTGCCTCGGCCATTTTCTGGACCGCGGCAGCACGGTACCACTTCACTGCCTCGCCCTCATTTTTCCCGACACCATCCCCGGTTTCCAAGACGGCGCCGAGATTGTTTTGTGCATCAGCATAACCCGCTTCCGCCGCCAGCCGGTACCATCGGGCAGCTTCAACCGGATTTCTTGGTCCAATTGATCCACTCGCATACAACTGCCCCAAGTTATACTGCCCGACGGGCTCGTTTTGAGAGGCTGCCTTCAGATACCACTTGACGGCAGTCGGGTAGTCCTGCCGCACCCCCATCCCTTCCTCAAAAAGGGTACCCAGATTGGTCTGGGCTTTGGCATACCCCTGCTCGGCAGCCATCCGGTACCAAATCAATGCCTCCGGCAGGTCCTGCTGAATTCCGTCACCCTGTTCGTACATTACTGCCAGATCATATTGAGCATTCACGTAACCCAACTCACCCGCCTTACGGTACCATTTCGCTGCTTCGGCATGATCTTTGACCACGCCGGCTCCGCGGAAATAAGCGCGTCCCACATTTGAAACCGCTTCGGGAAGATTCTGCGCGGCAGCCTTGCGATACCAACGCAACGCCTCGGCGTCATCCCGCGGCACGCCGATTCCTTCGGTGAGCAACTGGCCAAAATTGTTTTGGGCCGCCGCGATCCCCTGCTCGGCAGCCATCTTTAGAAACCTTGCCGCCTTTGATTTATCCACACCCACGCCGTCACCGGTGGCGTACTGCTCACTCAATCTCAACTGGGAGTATGCATCTCCTTTTTCCGCCAGTTCTGTTAGCGTGCCACCCGAGGCTTTGACGATGCCGGTTAAAAGAACAAACCACGGAATTATCCTTCGAGTGAAAAAAGACACTTGAACGAGATATCTGAAGTGGACCCCGAAAGTTGGACAACGGGGAACGGACCAACTAAACCAAAAAGGAACCGTTACCCATGTCCAAGAAACGACGTCAGCATAGTGCAG
>JBEHXD010000242.1:0-7808 GCA_048498875.1 Verrucomicrobiota bacterium | reverse complement strand
ATCGAATTGCTGCACCATCAGACCTTCACCTTCAGTGGCAAAGCCCAGGTTGCCATCGGACGTTATACCGGCATCGCCCGACCCAATCCACTCGCACCCGCGGTGCGGGCCGACATCCGCCAGCGGGCGGAGTTCTATCGCGATAGCTTTTCCCGCTTCAAAGCCGCTTTGCACGAAGAACTGCAGGGGTATCGGGACAAGGGTGGGAAAATCGCCCTTTACGGCGCCGGCAGCCGAACCTGCTGCTTCACCAATTTTCTCGGCATTGCCAAATTCATCGAATTTGTCGCCGACGACCAGCCCGAGAAGCAGAAACTTTTCATGCCCGGCTCGCGTTTGCCGATTGTGCCTGGAACGGCGCTGGACGAGTCCGATATCACGCTGTGCCTTTTGGGCGTAAATGCCGAAGTCGAAGACCGGGTCGTGGCCCGCCGCAGCCGGTTTGTCGAACGCGGAGGCGAATTCCGCTCCATCCATCCCCCCAGCCCGCGATTGCTTGACGCTTGGGAAAGCGTGATTCGCACCTGCACCACCCGATAATCGGGCTTCCCGCACCGCTGAAACTTTATTGCGCATGAAACACCTCTTGATCATCGGCGGGACCAAGGGACTGGGCAAAGCGTTCTGCGCGAAGATGAGTTCCCCCTCGTGCCGAATCTCGGTCATTGCCCGTTCCCTGCCGGCGTCAAAGGCCTCGACGGAAAATATCAATTACTACGCGGCCGATGTCACGGTTGCCGCATCTCTGAAGGCCGTACTCGAACAGGCCGTCGCTCAAAGTGGCAAGATCCACCAGGTCGCCTTTTTCCAGCAGGATCGGGCCAGGGATAATTCCTGGGATCGAAAACTCGCCTGCACTCTCACCGCTACTCACAACGCCTTGGAAATCCTTCAAGGTCATTTTGCTCCCGAGGGGGACAAGGCGGTTGTCCTGCTTACCTCCATTGCCTCGCGCTTCGTCGCGGACGAGCAGGACGTGGGCTATCATGCGGCAAAAACCGGTCTGCTGGGAGTAGGTCGTTATTACGCCTTCAAGCTCGGCGCGCTCGGGGTCCGGGTAAATTGTGTCACCCCGGGAACCGTGCTGAAAGACGAGGCCCGTGAATACTACGCTCAAAACCCCGAACTGCGGGAGTTGCTCCAGCAGAACATTCCCCTGCGGCGGATGGGCACGGCGGATGAAGTGACTGCCGTCATCAAATTTCTGCTTTCACCGGAAGCTTCCTTTATCACCGGCCAGGAAATTGTGGTCGATGGAGGAGCGGGATTGCAGTCCCAGGAATCACTGGCCCGTTCGCTGCGGCCCCGGAAATAATCACTGGAAACACCCTTTTACCCGCCATGTCCAAAGTCACCGCCATCACCTGCTGCCGTCTTTGCCGCTCCCCTGAGCTGGAAAACGTCCTCCCACTCTGCCCGACGCCCGCGGGCGACTCCTATCTGCCCGCGGATCAGCACCCGGAACGCCTGGAATCGTATCCGCTCGACGTCTTCCTGTGCAAAAAGTGCGGTCATGCCCAGTTGGGCGCGCTGGTGGATCCCAGCGAAATTTATACCAACTATCTTTATACCACCTCGGTCTCCCTTGGACTGACCGAACACTTTCGCCAGTACGCCGACACCGTCAGTGCCAAACTCCAACTGCGTCCGGGTTCGCTGGTGGTCGACATCGGCAGCAACGACGGAACCCTGCTGCGGGCATTCAAGGAAAAAGGCATGAAGGTCCTGGGCGTGGATCCCGCGAAGGAAATTGCCCGGCGCGCGACCGAATCAGGCATCCCCACGATCAACGCCTTTTTCACGCCCGCCCTCGCCGCGGAGATAATCAAACAGCATGGCGCCGCCAGTCTGGTTATCGCGAACAACATGGTCGCCAACGTTCCCAACCCCACCGAGTTTGTGCAGGGTGTCAACCTGCTGATCGGAGAACATGGCCATTTCGTGTGGGAAACCGGTTATGTACGATATCTCGCCGAAGACTGCGTTTTTGACAACGTTCACCACGAACACATCGACTACTACGCCGTTCGTCCCCTGACCGGCTTTTATCAGCAATTCGGCCTCGAACTGTTCGACGTGGAGACCACCACCTCGAAAGGCAGCTCAATCCGGTGTTATGTCAGACGCAAGTCGGCGACCCTGAAAATTGCTTCCTCCGTTCCGGAGCTGATCAAACGCGAGGAGGAACGAGGATATTTCGCGCCAGCCACCTACGCCCGGCTGGCCGCGCGACTTGCCGCTACCCGGGAAGAACTGCACGAGAAAATCGACCTGTGGCGCGCGGAGGGGAAAACGGTTGCGGCTTACGGAGCGGCGATAGGCACCACCACCATGCTCTATCACTTCGACCTCGGCTCGAAGCTCGATTTTCTCGCGGACGACAATCCCGTCCGGCACGGTTTGCGAAGTCCCGGATATGCGATTCCCGTGGAACCGGCCAGCCGGCTGACCGGTGCGTCCCGTCCGGATTACGTGCTGATTCTCGCCTGGCGCTACGCCGATCCGATCATCCGGCGCAACCAGGCCTTCCTGCAAGCCGGGGGTACTTTCATCAAAGTGCTGCCGGAAATTGCGGCCGTCACTCGTGACTCGGCGGTTTTAAGCACCGCGGGCAGCCGATAGGGCAAATTACAAAACCCATTTCCTCATGTCTACGACTTCTCCAGCAAACGCGTTCATCGACTATTATAACAAGAACAACATCATTCCGGTCTCCCAAGATTTGACGGACCTCGATGCGTTTATTTTCCGGCGCAATTATCTTTATCAAACGCTTGGTCTGCCGCTGGCACGAATCAAGAATCTGAACGTCATCGAGTTTGGTCCCGGTGGAGGATACAACGCGGTCGCGACCAGCCGGTTCGGACCGGAGCGTTATGTGTTCGTCGATGCCACCGCCGCCTCCATTGCCGAGTTGCACAAAAAACAAACGGCCGGGCATTTTCGGGCACGCGACGTGGAAATCGTCGAGTCCAACATCTTCGACTACGAGGATTCACGCCGTTACGATCTGGTGATTTGCGAAGGGGTTATTCCCGGTCAGAACGATCCGCGCAAAATGATCAGAAAGGTGGGTTCCTTCTGCGAACCCGGCGGGCTCTTCTTCACGACCACCACCTCCGCGGCTTCGCTTCTGTCGGAAATATGCCGGCGAGTCCTGCGGCCCTCGATTATGGCGCCCGGCCGAACCTTCGCCGAGCAAACCCGGATCGGCGCAGACTTGTTTCGCAGTCATCTGAAAAATCTCGCGACGTCGACCCGGCCCGCGGAGGACTGGGTGCAGGACTCAATCCTGCATAACTGGCAGCACGGGGAGTTTGTCTTCACGATGAACGACGCCGTCACGGCGCTGGGCGATGAATTTGAATTTTATTCCAGTTCGCCCCGCTTCCTGCTCGATGACCGCTGGTATAAACAAGTAAAACCCGGTTCGCTGAGTACGAGTGAATTGCTGAAACAGCAATACCCTCTGGTCAGCGCCTTCTTCCTCGATTTCCGCATTCCGCTGCGAACGGTCTACCAGATCACCGATACAGACCGGCTGGCTGCCGTTGAAAGCCTGAGCAAGTCCGCTTTTGGCATTCACAACGACATTATGAATGGGAATTCATATGATCGGCTGGAGGATTTTATCGCGGTATTAACCGAACTGAAAAAGGTGCTTCCTGAGGAATTTGAGGTAACCAAGGCGGCCCTGCGCGATTTCTCCGAAGCGAGTCGGAAATATGCCGCGGGCGACATGAAAACTGATTTCCGCAGCTTCGAAAAATGGTGGGGCCGCGGCCAGCAATACCTCGGCATGGTCAAAACCACTCGTGGTAACGATTCCGGTCGAACGGCACATTCCTGATCGAAGACCTTCCCTTCTCATGCCTGCTCCCCTTGTCAGTGTCCTCACGCCGAATTACAACCACGGCCGTTACCTCCAAAAGTGCCTGGCGGGGGTGGCCTACCAGACCTTTAACGATTATGAGTTTCTGATCACGGACGACGGTTCCACCGACAACAGCCGGACGCTTATCGAAGAAGCGGCGCGGGGTGATTCGCGGATAAAACCGGCATTCTTTGAAAAAAACCGGGGCATGGTCGCAGCGATGGAAAACCTTCTGCAACGAGCACAGGGCAAATACATTTACTGGGTCGCCGCCGATGATTTTGTCATTAACAAGGATTTTTTCCAAAAGGGTGTGAACGCCTTGGAAAGCGATCCGCGTCCCGCCGGCTTCTACGGCATTACGGGAATATATATTGCCGAAAAAGAAAAACTGGCCGGCGGGTGCGGCACGGCCGAAGTCGAGGGCTACAATACCCCGCTCCAGTGCGCGGAAGGTTTTTTAAAATGCCGATCGGTCGTCACCGGTCCGGGCTGTTTCTGGCGCCATGATCTCTGGTTGAAACATGGGGGCGCCGACGTGGTGAATCTTTTCCCCGCCCTCGGTCCGCAACTCGACTACTACATCAACCATGCCCTCGCCTTCACGTATGGCATGACCTACGAAAAGACCCCTTTCGCCTGTCAGCGCGTCTTCGAGGCAAAAACCAATATCAGCGCAAACATGCACCTCTGGAAGGTGGCCGGCCACTACGCCGAGCTGGAAAAAGCCCTGCGCAAGATTGACATCACTTATCCCGAAATGGAAGCCGACTGGATGCGGTGGCGCGCGTTCTGGATGATCGACACGATCAACAAAAGCGGCGTCAAAGTGTGATTTGTGAAAAAACCCGACTATGCCCGTTTTATGAAAACCAGATCAGAAGACCTCGCGACCATCCATAAATTTGTCTATCCGTCCCTCACAGGCGCAAACCGGTTTCTGGATTTCACGACCACCATGACCCACATGGGTTACAGCGAGACGGCGACGTTCCAGTCCCTGTTGTCCACGCTGCGCCCCAAATGCTCGATTGAGGTCGGAACCGAAACCGGTGCGACCCTCGCACTCATCGCCCGCCATTCCACCCGCGCAATTTCCATCGACATCGATCCGGGCGTAAAGGCTCGATTGGAACCGCAATTTCCCAATGTGGAATTTATCACGGGAAGCTCCCACGACGTGCTGCCCGTGCTGCTCAAGCGCCTGGCCGATGAGGGAACCACTCCTGATTTTATATTTGTTGATGGCGACCACACCGCGGCCGGAGTGAACAAGGACCTCGAGTTCATCCTCAATTTCAAGCCCACGGTCCAGATGACGGTGCTGATGCACGACACGTTTAATCCGGGCTGCCGTCACGGGATTCTCTCCGCCAACTGGTCACGCAATCCGTACTGTCACTATGTCGATCTGGATTTTTGTCCCGGTGTGCTGCATCCGGACGATTCCTGTCTCAAGCAGATGTGGGGTGGATTGGGCTACGCCCTTTTTCGCCCGGAACCACGACAACACACGCTCGAGATCAAACGCACGCATCAATTGACCTACGAAGCGGCGTTCCAACATTCCGTCTACAACCGGAATTTAAAGGCGCGCTAGTCGCGCGGCCCAACAAATCACCCTCCCCGCTTTGGACGATTTTTTGCGACGAAGACGCAAAAAAAACAGAAATCAGTTAACCAAACATCACCGAAAATGAAAAAATCCATACTTGCAGTATTCGCCCTGCTATCATCCCCCCTTTCACTCCTTGCCGGATCTTCAGGTGGAACGCTGATCAGTCCGTGGGAATTAACCCGTCCCACCTCCAGCAACTACATGCTTACGCAACTATACCTCTCAAATATCACCACCGAACCGGTCACGATCAAGTTAAGCCTTATTACTTCAATTGATGCGTCAGGCAACGCGGTGTATTATACTGATGGAGACAACAGTCCCTCTTCCGGAACAATCTATGCGTACGGCAATTTCCTGTCGTACACGGAGACTGGCAGCGGTGCCAGTGCCTCGCTGACAATACCGGCCCTTCAGACCGTGAAAATCGTAGTGGTACCTCCGGCAACAATTGCGGCGACGGAATATTTTATGTTCGGGAAAGTGGAGTGGACCGGTCCATCAAATTCACCGGTGGCTTTGATTGGCCGCCTGCATATTCAACACGTGGATAGCGGTTCCAACATCGCGGCGGTTGCGCTCAATCAAGGAAACCCATTCTAAAAACAGCCGCCTCACACCCGCGGAAAGAATAAAAGATCCAGACCATTCTGCCCATGCCCATTACGCCTGCTTGGGCAGAATTTTTAATCTGAGACCTCATTCCGTCATTTCTTTTTCGATTTCCTGTGAGCCCTTTGGAACTTAACGATCCGATAGCGTCGCGGCCCGCGCCTGGTCGAACTGTTGCGGTGAAAAAGAATCAGACCATTCTCACAACGCTTCTGTCTGACACAGGCGATGAGATCTTTTGCAATTTTATTCAGGATGGAAAGGAATACTCGATCACCTGGGACAAACTCCGGGGAGACTCCGCACGCTACGCCGCGTTTTTCCAGCAGCAGGGAGTGAAGGCCGGTGAGGTCGTACTGATCATCCTGCGGCATTCGCCGGATTTGTTTTATGCGTTCCTCGGCGCGATGCGCCTGGGCGCGATCCCGTCGTTCATGCCCTGTCCGACGAACAAACAGGATCCCAAGCTTTATTGGGCGTCGCATCGAAAACTTTTTGAACGCATCGGGGCAGGCACGCTCCTCACCTATCCGGAAAACCTTTCCCTCGCCCGCGAGCAAACCTCCGGGTTGCCCTGGCACGTCGTGGACCAGCCGAACGTTGGCGAAAAAGCTCCGGTCACGTTCGTAGATCCCGATATTCCTTCTGATCAGATCGCGTTTCTACAACACAGCTCGGGGACGACCGGATTGAAAAAAGGCGTGGCGCTTTCGCACCAGGCGGTATTGCGGCAGGTAAACGCGTACGCCGCGGCGCTTCGCCTGACCTCGTCCGACCGGATCGTCTCGTGGCTGCCGCTTTACCACGACATGGGATTGATCGCCTGCTTTATGCTGCCGCTGATCACGGCCACACCTGTGGTGATGATCGATCCCTTCGAATGGGTGGTGAATCCCGGTCTGCTTTTTTCCGCGATCCAACGGCACAAGGCTACCCTGTGCTGGCAGCCGAACTTCGCGTTTCACCACCTGTGTCGCACGGTGCGCGCGGCCACCGCGCCGGATGTTTCCTCGATGCGGGCGTGGCTTGATTGCTCGGAACCGTGTCGCGCGGAAACCTTCCAGCTTTTCGCCAGAAATTTTTCCCGCGCCGGCGTTCGCGCGGAGAGTCTGCACGTTTGCTACGCGATGGCTGAAACCGTCTTTGCCATCAGCCAGACTCAGCTGGCCACAGCCAATCCCACACTTGCGGTCGAAACCGCCGCCCTGAGGGAAGGACGCATTTTATCCACCTCGATCGATCATCCGCATCAGCTGCTGCTTTCCGCCGGCCGTCCCATTGTGGGTCTCGAAGTCCGCATTCTCAATGAACAGGGACAATCACTGCCGGAAGGCCGGGTTGGCGAGATTGCCGTGACGGGAAACTGCCTGTTCGATGGCTACTTCAAACTTCCCGAAGAAACCCAAAAGAAACTGCGCAACGGTTGGTATCACAGCGGTGATCTGGGTTTCCTGCACGAAGGGGAACTCTATGTCACCGGCCGGAAGAATGACCTGATCATTGTGCACGGAAAAAATTACTACGCACACGAGCTCGAATACCTCGTCAACCAGGTCGCCGGTGTTCATCCCGGCCGCAATGTCGCCACGGGCTGGTTTCGCCCGGAAGTCGGCAGTGAAGAGATCATTATCCTCGCGGAAACTGATCACTCCGATGCCACGGCGCGCGCCGAACTCTCGGCGCGGATCAAACAGGCCCTGCTCG
>JBEHXD010000241.1:0-7832 GCA_048498875.1 Verrucomicrobiota bacterium | reverse complement strand
AAAGTGACTGCGTCCGCGACTACATGGGGAAAGACAGCATCCTAACCAGGATTATTGGCGAACAGACGTTCACGGGGGTGTTCTCCAGCCAGCGCAATGAAAATTTCAGCCGCAACTTCAATCTCTACGCCTGGGATGCGTCGACCTACGGAGGCCAGTTCAATAATTCGCCCAGCTACAAGTCCTGGTGGGGCAGCCACTACATCGGCAGCAGCCTGATGAGCGTCCCAAGCTTCAGCGCGATTCCCGCGTCAGCAATCACCTACGTCACGGCTAATCAGACCCCGGCCGCCTCCAGCAACACCTTGGTCTGGGACGATCATACTCTGACCTGGCACAAAGCGAGTGTCTCCACGGTCAGCTGGCTGACCGACATCGACAAACTCTACACCGGCGCGAGTCAGGGTTTCGACGACACGATATCGAAATCGTTTGTGTGGCAGGGCAGACTTTTCAATGACGCGCTCATTCCCTTGTTCGGTTGGCGCGAAGACCATTATACGCGCTGGGATAAACCGGGTACTGCGCCACAAAATAAGGCGACCAGCCAAACGATGCCTTTCGATCCTACTTGGAATTACGTTGGCACCACCCCGATCAATGTCACCGAGCAGCGCCGCAGTTGGGGTTTGGTGCTCCACACCAGCCAGATCCTTGACCTGTTCCACTATCAACTCCCCAAGGGTACCGAAGTCAGCTTCACCTACAATAATTCCAACAGCTTCC
The DNA here is from genome assembly GCA_048498875.1 of Verrucomicrobiota bacterium. Classification (GTDB taxonomy): domain Bacteria; phylum Verrucomicrobiota; class Verrucomicrobiia; order Opitutales; family Opitutaceae; genus Lacunisphaera. The sequence continues at coordinate 7,106 of JBEHXD010000241.1, read as the reverse complement.
GTCCCTCGGACGTCGGCGCGGATATCATGGGCAACAAGCTGCCCGCTCCTTCTGGTACAACGCGGGAAAAAGGTATCCTCATCAGCACGCTGGACAACAAAGTCTCCCTGCGGGTGACCTGGTACAAAACGATTCAGAAGAACACCAGTCTGAATGATCCTTCCGGTATGATTTACTGGGCCAAGGCCGGCATGGTCCGTACCATTAACGCCATGGCCCAGGAAGCGTGGGGTATCCATAACAACAACCAGACCACGCCCGAGTGGCTCGTAAACCAGTGGATGTTTGGCAGCAAAACCACTCCGGCGGCCATTCCGGCAAATTGGCAGACGGCTTGGTCTCCGGCCCAGCTGGCCGCGGCTCTGGCCGCGCCTCTTCCCCTTCGCCGTGCGGCCACGCCCGGAGATCCCTCCTACGTTGCCCAGGGTACGATCAATCCCGTGACCGGACTGGCCTACTTGTCTCCCTACCTCGCTCCGGACGAAATCGCCTTCCGTACGCAATGGTTCGCGGCGCGCACGGATGCCCAGTGGTTTGGCCAGATGGACCCGGCGTGGGTGGCGGCCGAAGGGTTTAAGAAGGTTACGGGCGACGATTACCGGATTTGGGGTGAGGGCGGCGCGATCCCCAATGAGAAGCTCACCAACGACCTTATTTCCAAGGGCGTCGAATACGAACTCACCGCAAATCTCACTAGGAACTGGCGTTTGACGCTCAACGCCTCTCGCAACCAGGCCGTACGGTCCAACATCCTGGGGGATTGGGCAGCCTTCATTGCGAAGAATAAGGCCATGTGGTTCGATGGCTACAACGATACGCCCGAATCTCAACTCAACTACTGGACCATCGACGGCCTTGCCGACATCCGGCATTGGACGGGTGATGTCTACGGTTCGGATCTCGCCGGCAACAGAATGATGAACGCCGTATACGGTCCCTACCAAAACCTGATTGCGGCGAATGGCCAGGCGGTCAACGAGCTCCGCAAATGGCGCTGGAATGTGGTGACGAACTATACGTTCAGCGAGGGTTGGGCCAAGAACATCAATATCGGCGGTGCCGTGCGCTGGCAGGATAAAGCCGCCATCGGCTATTATCCGAAATATAACCCCGACGCATCCATTTGGGTGACGGATGTGACGAAGCCCATCTATGCGCCAAGCGAAACGAACTACGACGCCTGGATCGGGTATGAGCGGAAACTGCGCCACGGAATCATTTGGGGAATTCAGCTCAACGTCCGCGATCTCTTCGCGAAGAGCAGCCTGATTCCGATCGCGGCGAATCCCGACGGCACGATCGCCCAGGCCCGCATCCCGAGCGAAACCACCTGGCAGCTCACGAATTCATTCAAGTTCTAGTCAAAGGGGTTTGGTAACTGCATGGGACCGGGTGTGCGTAGGCTGCGCGCATCCGGTCTTTTGCGTTTTCTGAAACGGAATTTCAGCTGTGTTTTCCTTCCCGATCTGACAACCCTCAGTTCGCTCCCGATGATTGTTCCCCACCGCCCACTACTCAGGTCCTGCACTGCTCTCGGTCTGGCCGCATGTCTGATTTTGGGTAGTCGCGGCGTTTCCGCGACGACACCATCGACTGTTGCACCCCTGACCACCGCAGCCCAGGTGCGGGCGTTGACCGAGAGCGATGCGCGGCGTGGCATTCCGGTGACGCTGCACGGAGTGTTCATGGGGGAGGCGGACCCCGAGGGCATCGCGTTTGTGATCCAGGATGCCACCGAAGGAATCTATGTTCAGGGACCGGCCGACCTGGTGGCCGGTGTGGGACGGGGCGATCTGCTCGAGATCGAGGGCACGACGGACCCGGGCGGGTTTGCGCCTTACGTCGCAGCGCGCACGCTGCGCAAGGTCGGCCGCGAAACGATTCCCGAGCCGTTGCAGGTGACACTCGACGACTTGAATGCCGGACAGATGGACGCCAAGTGGGTTGAGATCACGGGCATTGTGCGCAACGTCGAGCCAACGGCACCGAGCGACAACGCGCCGCCTCCGCCGGGTACTCGGTACGCGGCGCCCTCCGGCGGCGTGGCACAGCCTCGATCCCCGAAAGTTAAAATGAAACTGGCCTCCGGCAGCCTGCGAATCGCGGTGCAGGTGAGTGGTGATTTGAAACCCGAGGACTACGTGGACGCTGAAGTGCGGGTGAGGGGACTTTGCTTTAATCTTCACAATCACAAACGCCAGTTTGTGCGGCCGCTCGTCCAGGTGCCGAGGGGAGTAAATGTCGTGATTGAAAAAGCCCCGCCGCATCCTCCGTTCGGCAGCGAGCCGCGTCCGGTGGCGACCCTGCTGCAATTCGAGCAGCTCACCGGTGAACACGGCCACCGCGTCCACGTGCGCGGCACTGTGATCTATCACCGGCCCGGGGCCGCGCTGTGGATTCGTGATCGCGAACACAGCCTGCGCGTGGAAACCACCCAAAGCGAATTGCTGCAACCTGGCGATGACGTGGACGTGATCGGATTTCCCGCCCGTGGCGAGTACAGCGCAGTGCTCGAGGACGCTGTGTTTCGCAAGCTTCCGTCCCAGACACCTCCGTTGCCGCATGTGCTGACGGATGTGGCCAGCGCATTGCAGAACGATGCGGACCTCGTGCAGTTGGAAGCGACGTTGACCGATCTGCGCCGGCTGCCGGATAGCGCCGTGCTGACTTTGGACTGGCGTCACACGACGGTGCGGGCGCAGATCCAGTTACCGGAAAACGCGTCGATCCCGGAAAATTGGATGCCGGGGAGTATTGTCCGGGTGGCGGGTGTTTGTTCGGTCAACACGGACGAAGCGGGACCGCTGGGCGGATTGTGGGAACCGCGTTCGTTTCAGCTTTTGCTACGGTCGCCGGCCGATGTTTTCGTGATGAAACCGCCGCCGTGGTGGAATGCAGAACACTTTGTCTGGGTGTTGTCCGCATTTCTGATTCTGGCGGTGGCGGCGGTGGCGGTGGTGATGACCGCATCGCGCCGCCGGCTGAAGGATCAGGAGCATCGCCGGGCCATGGCGGAAGCGGAATTCACCGCAATCCTCAGCGAGCGCAATCGCGTGGCTCGCGAAATTCACGACACGCTGTCGCAAAGTCTCGGCGCGATTTCCGTCCAATTGGAGCTGGCGCGCGTGCACGCCCACGAAATCAGCATACCCGTGCGCACTCATCTGGGTGCCGCGCTCAAACTGGCGCGCGCGGCTTTGGCCGAGGCGCGGGATTCGATCTGGAATATGCGTTCGCAGGTTTTGGAGAAATCCGACCTGGCCGGGGCGTTGAAGGGAATTCTCGAGCGCATGACCGAGGGTACGGGCATTACGCCGGGATGGCGCGTGGACGGTGAGCGTCGCCGCCTTCCTCCAGTGGTGGAAAACAATCTTTTGCGGATCGGCCAGGAAGCGATCACCAACGCCAGCCGGCACGCGAAGCCGACGCGGATTGACGTTTCACTGGCGTTCGATGGCCGGGCGGTTCGGCTGAGTGTGGAAGACGATGGGGTGGGCTTTACGCCCGGCGCAAAACCCAATGGAGATCGCCGCAGTTTTGGCCTTGTGGGGATCAATGAGCGCGCCGAACTGCTCGGCGGCACCGCCGAAATCCGCAGTGCCCCCGGCCAGGGCACGCGAATCCTCGTGACCGTCTCCGTATAGGTAGGGGCCGATGCCCCCATCGGACTTCGGGACGCCCGATTCTGATCGAAAGCACGAATCGCTCTGTGCCTTCCGCATTTCCCTCGAATGGGTGAGAGTCAGCATTGGCCGGCTCGTGTTAGATTGGTTGCAGTCCGGTTTTCCCGAAGCTTGCTCCGCCCCCATCTGCCGCCACCATGAGTTCCGATTCAGACTTCACCGCCCCCAGCATGGAAGAGCCCGAACCCGGAACCACCATTCGCATCCTGATCGTCGACGACCATCCGCCCATGCGGATGGGTCTGGCGGCGTTGATCAAGAGCCAGCCGGGCATGGACGTGGTCGCGGAGGCGTCGGACGGCGAGGAGGCGATCGAGGTCTACGACGACGTCAAACCCGACGTGGTCCTGATGGATCTGCGCATGCCCGGTATCGGCGGAGTGGAGGCGATTCTGGCGATTAAAAAGAAGGATCCCGAAGCGCGCGTGATCGTGCTTTCCACCTACGACCTCGACGAGGACATTCATCGCGCCATCCAGTCGGGCGCCCAGTCCTATCTGCTCAAGGACATGCCCAGTGAGGAAATCGCGAGCACGATCCAGGGCGTTTATGCGGGCGACACGATGCTGCCACGCCAGGTGGCAGAGCGTTTGACAGTGCGGTCGCAGCGTGAGCAGTTGACGGAACGCGAGCGCGACGTCCTTGAGTCGCTCATCAAAGGGCGCAGCAACAAGGAAATCGCCTCCGGGCTTTGCATCTCCGAGGAAACAGTGAAATCGCATCTCAAAATGCTTTTTGCCAAGTTGCGCGTGCATGACCGCACCGGAGCGGCCGTCGAAGCCATTCGGCACGGAATCGTGCATCTCAAATAACCATGCTGCAGCAATGCCCGAGATCTGCCGGTTATCACCCGATTGGGGGATGTGGGAAACGGGCCGGGCTTGTTACATTGGATGGGCTCCAATTATTCCTGCGTCGTAATGCAATTGGCGGTCTGCTTCGTGCGGACAAGCTGTGTGTGGCGGCGTTTCTGTAACCCCTTTTCTTGTGAAATGCCACGTCGTCCTGTCGCCGTTACCCAAACTTGTTGCGTTCGTTTTTGCCCTGGGTCTCCTGGCCTGCGCCTATCCGCCTGTACGGGCCGCTGAGACCATGGCCACTCATCGCTTCGAAATCGGCTCCGATGATTTTTTGTTGGATGGAAAACCCTTCCAGATCCGCTGCGGCGAAGTACATGCCGCCCGCGTGCCGCAGGAGTACTGGCAACACCGGCTGCGTTTGGTGAAAGCCATGGGGTTGAACACCGTTTGTGCTTATCTTTTCTGGAACATGCACGAACCCCGGCCGGGGGAATTCAATTGGTCCGGTCAGGCGGACGCCGCAGCCTTTTGTCGCGCCGCCCAGGCCGAGGGACTGTGGGTTATTCTTCGTCCCGGTCCTTACGCGTGCGCCGAATGGGAAATGGGCGGGTTTCCGTGGTGGCTGTTGAAGCACGACGACATCCGCCTGCGCACGCGCGATTCACGCTACCTCGGGGCGGTTAAAAGTTACCTGAAGGAAGTCGGTCGGGTCATGGGTCCGCTGCAGGTGAATCATGGCGGCCCGATCCTGATGGTGCAGGTGGAAAACGAATACGGCTTTTACGGCAAGGACGCCGAATACATGGGGGAACTCCGAAGCGCGTTGCTCGATGCGGGAATCACTGTGCCGCTTTTTGCGTGTAATCCCAAGGATCACCTGAAGGACGGTTATCGCGCCGATTTGTTTCCCGTGGTCAACTTCGGCACGGATCCCCAGGGAGCGTTCAAGGCGCTCCGCGAAATCCTGCCGAAAGGACCGCTGATGTGCGGCGAGTTTTATCCCGGCTGGTTCGACACCTGGGGCGCGCCGCATCACACCGGCAACTCTGACCGCTATCTGAAGGATCTGGGTTACATGCTCGAAGCGCGGGCGTCCTTCAGCATCTACATGGCGCACGGTGGGACGACATTTGGCTTTTTCACGGGAGCGGACCGGCCGTTCAAGCCGGATACCTCAAGCTATGATTACGACGCGCCCATCAGCGAAGCCGGATGGGTCACGCCGAAATTCGAGCAAACCCGTGCGTTGACGGCGAAACACCTGCTGCCCGGGGAAACATTGCCCGATCCTCCCGCGCGCAACCCTGTGATTCAGATAGCACCGGTCGTGGCCACAGAAGTCGCGCGAGTGTTTTCCAATTTGCCTGCGCCCATCGTCGATGAAAAGCCGCGCACGATGGAGCTCTACGATCAGGGTTTTGGGTGCCTCATCTACCGGACTCATTTGCCGGCGGGCCCGTCGGCCGATCTCGAAGCGACCGCGATTCATGACGTCGGTGAAGTTTTTCTCGATGGCCAGCGCGTGGGATTCACCGATCGCCGTTCCCGCAATTTCCGCGTGTCATTGCCCGCGCGTTCGAAGCCGGCGACGCTGGACATTCTGGTCGAGGCGATGGGGCGCGTGAATTTTGGTCCGGAAGTGCACGACCGAAAGGGTATCCATGGCCCGGTGACATTGACGGCAGCGGGCAGGGCGCCGGAGGAGTTGCGCGGCTGGCAGATTTTCCGGCTGCCGCTCGATGCGGCGATGCTGGGCGGGTTGAAGTACGGGAATTCCAACGGAGCCGCGGCGACAACCGGACCGGCGTTTTGGCGTGCCACCGTGAAGGTCGATCGACCTGGCGATTGCTTTCTGGACATGCATCCCTGGGGCAAGGGATTTGTTTGGGTGAACGGACATAATCTCGGGCGCTACTGGAACATCGGCCCACAGCAAACCATGTATGTCCCGGGTCCGTGGTTGAAGGCGGGCGACAACGAGGTGGTCATTCTCGACCTCCTCGGTCCCGAAAAACCGGTGGTGGCCGCGTTGGATCAACCGGTGCTGGATGAATTGCGTCCCAAGCTGGACTTTGCCCGGGCCAGCCGGCGCGAGGTCAAACTTCGCCCTGACTTTGGCGCGCCGGTGATGGCAGGAAGTTTCGCTCCTGGTTCAAGCTTGCAGGAGCTTCACCTGCCCGCGGCGGCTCAAGGACGATTCTTCTGTCTTGAAGCGGTCAATGCCCACGATGGCAAACCCTTCGCCGCCGTCGCCGAAATCACCTTGCTCGATGCCACCGGCCAACCGGTGAATGCCGAAGGTTGGACCATCGGTTACGTGGACAGTGAGGAGCGGGAACGCGAAGACGGCACCGCGGAGAATGCCATCGATGGCCAGACCGCCAGTTTCTGGCACACCGAATGGGGAGCGAAACAACCGGGATATCCCCATCGCCTGATTCTCGATCTCGGACAATCTCGTACGGTGGCCGGTTTCCGCTACACGCCGCGCCAGGGTGCGGCGGACGTCACCGGACGGATCAAGGATTACCGCATCTACGTCGCCGACGACCTGATCAAGAATTGAAATTGCGAGCGGTAGGGGCCGATGCCCTCATCGGCCTTTGGGATATCAGCAGTTTAC
>JBEHXD010000240.1:0-7833 GCA_048498875.1 Verrucomicrobiota bacterium | reverse complement strand
GCGTCCAAGCCGAGTCAAATTCAGGGCCAGTTTCAGGCCGTGAAATTGATACAGTTACCCAGAGGGTTCCGGTTGCTACTGTATGACCAGGACGCAGCGCAGTGTTCCGGTGGGTCCACCCCACCAAAAGGCCCGGCCTTGCGAGGCGGGGCGCGAAAGGGATCCTGTGCGGCGAGGAGCGGGCGAGTCTGGCAAAGCTCGCAAAACCTCCTCATTTGGGGCGGCGCGAAAACCGCGTCACCCAACTGCAAGTCGAATGCAACCTGAGAGGTAAGAGGTCAGACCCGTTACACGGGGCCAACGACCGGCCAAAAGCTGGTGCCGTCCCCGTGGCAAGGTGATGGTGCGAAACGCCGACATTGCAGGCGTGCCATCACCAGTCCGGCGAGTTCACCATCGGCAGATGGAACCGAACCGGGCTAAGAGACCTCACTCGATAGATTCCGATCCGAAATGACCGGGACGGTCCCGCTATGAGACCGATAGCATCGCATGCCGCGATGAGTGGCGTCGGGAAGCACACGGCCCGCGAAAGCGAGGCGCCCAATGTTGTGCGAATGGGGAAGAGTGCGTGGCGAGCGCCCACCCCCGATTTTGGCCCGGGTACCGCAAGGTGCCCGGGCCTTTATCTTTTTAAGGGTTCACTTTGTCCGTGCGCTGGCTGGCCGCTTCGGACCCGGAACCGGCTTTAGCCCAATCCTGCGCATTGACCATTCGACCCAAGTGGGCGTTTGTTACGTGACACGGTCACTGCCGTCCGCCAGCAAAAGGACTCCCACCCGCCTGCCATGACCAAAGATTTTGCCGCCTGGCTCATTCGCGTTGCTTGTGGCGTCAAACTATTGCCGCCGGAGGCACTGCCGTCCGGCCCGGCGATCTACTTTGCCAATCATTCCAGTCACCTGGATTTCACCACCATCTGGGCGGCTCTGCCCAAAGTTGCCCGCGATCGCGTCCGACCCTTCGCCGGACGCGACTACTGGGAAAAAAATGCGCGCAGAAAAAAGATTGCGTGTGATTTTTTTAACGCGGTGCTGATCGAACGCCACAAGGTCACCGTGGCGACCAATCCGCTCGAACCGATGCTGGCCGCGCTCGATGCGGGTAATTCGCTGATCGTGTTTCCTGAAGGGACGCGCAGCCCGGACGGAAAAATCCACGAGTTCAAATCCGGACTGCATCACCTCGCCCGCGCCCGGCCGGACGTCACCCTCGTGCCGATTTATCTGCAGGACCTGAATCGCATCCTGCCCAAAGGCGATTTTTTGCCCGTTCCCCTACTGGGAAGTTTATCGCTTGGCGCTCCGATCAGGTTGCAACCGGAAGAAAGCAAAGCCGACTTTCTCGTCCGGGCACGACTGGCGGTGGAACAGCTCGCTCATTGATTTTCTTTTTCATGCAAATCGATCACCAGTTACTTGGCATCACCGGCGGAATCGTCGGACTTCTCGCGCTTTCGTCGACGATCACGTTCGTGCTGAAACGAAAGTCCGGCGGCAAACCCAACGCCGTGATCGCGAACCTCGACGCCCGCGTCAAAGCGTGGTGGGTAATGGTGGCAATCTTTGGCGCAGCTCTCGCCACCGGCTTGATCGGGTCCGTCATTCTATTCGGGTTGATGTCGTTTTTTGCCCTGCGTGAATTCATCACGCTCACCCCGACCCGGGCCGGCGATCATCGCACCCTGTTCTGGGCATTTTTTATCATCACTCCCCTGCAGTATTATCTGGTCGGCATGGAATGGTACGGCCTGTTTTCAATTTTGATTCCGGTGTACGCCTTCATCCTCGTTCCGACCCGCAGTGCGCTGGCCGGTGACAGTGACCATTTTCTCGAGCGCACCGCTAAGATTCAGTGGGCTCTCATGGTTTGTGTTTTTTGCGTCAGCCATGTGCCGGCACTGCTGACGCTCAAAATTCCAGGTTACGAAGGCCAAAATAGCAAACTGGTGCTTTTCTTCGTACTCGTGGTGCAAATCAGCGACGTACTGCAATACGTGTGGGGCAAACTTTTCGGGAAACACAAAATTGTGCCGCTGATCAGCCCGAACAAAACGGTCGAGGGCTTCTGGGGCGGCGTGCTTTCCGCCACGGCGATTGGCACGAGCCTGTGGTGGGCCACCCCCTTCACTTGGTGGCAGGCGGCGTTGTTTTCATTTCTCATCACCTTGATGGGATTTTTCGGCGGGTTGGTTATGTCGGCGATCAAACGCGACCGCGGCGTGAAAGACTATGGCACGCTGATTGAGGGTCACGGCGGGGTGATGGACCGGATCGATTCCCTCTGCTTTGCAGCGCCCGTCTTTTTCCATCTCGTGCGGTATTGCTTCACCTGATCTGAACCATGGCCTCGATCTACGATATCAAACCTGCTTTCCAAAACCTGCTCCGCCCGATCACACGGGGATTAGCCGGTGCGGGAGTCACCGCCAACCAGGTCACGCTCGCAGCGGCACTCCTGTCGGGCGCAGTCGGTGCGTGCATTGCACTCAATCCGGAAAAGCGCTGGCCACTTCTCGTACTGCCCGGATTTCTTTTCGTCCGCATGGCCCTCAACGCGATCGACGGCATGCTGGCGAGAGAGCATAACATGAAATCGCGCCTTGGCGCCGTGCTCAATGAAATCGGCGATGTCGCGGCCGACACAGCACTCTATCTTCCGCTCGCCCTCGTTCCCGGTTTTTCACTCTGGCCGATGGTCATCATCACCATTCTCGCAATCGTCAGCGAAATGACCGGAGTGGTGGCGATTCAAATCGGGGCGACGCGCCGCTATGATGGACCGATGGGGAAAAGTGACCGCGCATTTATTTTTGGGCTGCTCGCCTTGTTGATTGGGCTCGGAGTGCCGACGCAACAGTGGCTGTATCCCGTGCAGCTCTTCCTTATTTTCCTGCTGGTATTGACGATCATCAACCGCGTCCGAAAAGCGTTGGCGACTTCGACGAACGCCTAAGCGGCAGAGCGCATTATCCTTAATGCGCCGTTGTGCGAATACCGCAACCTGTTCGCGGCGGACTAAGGATAGTCCGCCCTACCCGCGGAAATTACTTCAGGATTTACCTGTCTGCTCGAACGCCGCGTGAATTTCCGGCCGGATCACGATGCGCGGGCGCACTTTCACCAGCTGCGCGAATGCCTCGTCGGGATTTTTTGCGCGTCCGGTCGCCAGCAACCAGGCGGTCGCAATGCCCGCAGTCCGCGAATACCCCGCTTTGCAATGAATGAAGACAATCCCCTGCGTCGATTCGCGCTCGATGAAAGCGACTGCCATCTTGCACTGAGTTTCGCTGGGCGCGGTAAGATCCAGCACCGGAAGATTCAAATAGCGCACCTGCCCGAATGGCTTCGGCCGGGAAAATTCCACGGTCAGATCGAGCACCGCCGTCACGCCAGCGGCTAAGGCCGCTTTCGCTTCATCATCGGTCAGCACGGGCCCCAACCAAACATGCGCGGTCAATTGACTCCATCGCGCCGATTGCCGCCGATAGTACTGCCAGGAAATCCACTGCGCCGCCAGCAGCGGACCAAAAAGCAATTTGGTGAAGAAAGTTAATCGTCCCTGATTCTTGTGGTAGATCGAACCGTAACCGGCGTAACCATACGCTGCGGTGCCAAAGGCAAAAGCCGGCCACACTAGGATAAACGTCCAGGGCCACGCCATGCGTGCAAGCTGGCTGCAAATAACCGCGATGAGTCCATAGATCATCACCATAGACCAATTGCGCACGCGTGGCCGCGCCGGTTCGTTTGCTTCAAACAAATGCAGCGCAATCCCCGCCAGCCAGAAGCCTCCTAAAATATCCACGAGGTGGTGCTGCCAGGTGAGCAGCGTCGAGAGGCCAATCAAACTGAACCAGCAATGGACGGGCGTGCGCCAGATCCCGCGACTGAGACCCACATAATGAGCCGTCAGGACTGTACGCAGGGCAATGTGCAGCGACGGGAAAAGATTGTGGGGAAAATCAAATGTGTAGAGCGCAGCGAACCAGGGTGCAAAAAATCCGTGTACCTCCGGACGGGGAAAAGCGAAGCGCAGCGGGATCAATAAAAATCCCAGCGCCGCTCCGCAGATGACAAAGACAATCCGGCGGCGATACAGTGTTATTTCCTCCCGCGTCGTGCAGAGAAAGGGCGCGATCACGAACAGCAGATCGATCGACCAGTATGGCACGATCATGGCCGGCACGAGCGGCCACCAGGATTCCCACTGAAAGGCCCAGACACCCACATCCGATCTGATATGTGTCAGGCGATTGCAGACGTTATAAACTACGACAAAAAGTAGTGAGGTGAGTGCCGAAGCACCGATCGCCGCCTTCCACGGCCTCGCTTGGTTCATGCGGAAACGCGGCGCGCGCGTGACACGGTAAAGATTCCCCAGCGGTCGGTCAGTTGGGCCTCCTTGACGAAACCCGCGGCGCGCACCAGTTCGTCCATTTCCTCCTGGGTGCGGCGGCGCATGATCCAGGGATTGCCCTCGCGGTTGCGCAGCACGCCGGCGATGTACTTCAATTGCGGATGCCACGGTTGGTTCGTGTAGATCAAAACCCCACCCGGTGCGATTTGTTCGCCAAATACTTCCAGGAGCGTGCGCGGCGCATCATTGGTGGGAAACAATTCCAGAACACCCGAAATCACGCCAATCGTCGGGCGTTTTTCCATATCCCGGTATGACGACCGGTCGAATGCATTGCCAAGTGCGAGCTTCACGCCGTCGAGTTTCAGTTCCGCGCGCCGCTTTTCCGCAACATCCAGATTCTGCTGCCGGTAATCGCGGAGCAACGCCGTGGCCGGGATTTCCTTCATGCCGCCAAGCGTTTCCAAAACATACCTGCCCCCGCCACACGCGGCATCCATGATATGGATTTTCTGTCCCGCCCGGTGCTGTTCCAGAATCGCCTCGCGCAACATCGACTCAAGGTGCTGACGACGAATGCGGATTCCGGTCCATCCCGGGGTTTCAAGATAGGTTTTGTCGAAAGCCCGCCCCAGTGGAGTGAAGCCATCCGGCCGGTTTTCGTAAACGTAGTCCAGCGTCTCACCTGAATCGAAGCCAGTCCGCAACCCCAGTGAAATTCCACGACTCATCCGGCCGAACGTGGCGAAAACCATCCGACGCAACCACGCGCGCAACGTCCGCGGCTCGCGTTGCAGCGAATCGTACTCAGTTTTTGTGTAACCCGTCTGGTCCGCGTCGCGCAAGGTCGGCGGCCTGCTCAGTTCGGCAGCGAAAAGTCGCGTCGCAAACTGGTGAATCTGTGTGGTCACCAGCCGCCGGTCGGTTTCATGGAAAATCGCGTGATGAAATCCCGGCAGAAGATTGAGCGTTTTGTCGGTCGAGCCCAGTCGCTGCATGAATTTTTCCTGGATGCCATTGTCCACCACCCAGTCGGCCCCGCCCGCGAACATCAAGGTCGGCACCCGGATCGCTCCTGCGTCCTCGGCCAGGCGGGCGCCGGTGTCATGCAAGTCGAGCAGGATGTTCACCGCGATCTCGCGAAAAATGCGGTTATCCTCCGCATGGAGTTTGGCCTGCTCCGGATCGTGCGTCAGCATGTGTGATTTCACGTAGCTGCGGACAAATCCCGGACCGAAGAGCATTTCCTTCAGCCGCAGCATCGGAACGGCAAAAGGAACATACAATTTCACCCGTAAGGCCGGCGTCGCCAAAACCAAACCTCGAATCCGCGGCGCATAATCGTGGACCCATGCCGCGACAATCACCGCACCGACACTATGGGCCACCAGAATCATGTCCTCGAATGCGATGCCGTGGGTTTTGCTCACGTAGTGCACGAAGCTGTCCACATCCGCGATCAGGACGCCGATATCGCGGGCGGAACCGCGTTCGCCGGGAGATTCGCCATGCCCACGCGCGTCCCAAGCAAAGATATGGCAGTCAGGCAATGCCAGGGCCTCGACCGTTTCCTGCCAGCGACCGGAATGTTCGTGCCCACGATGGAAAAGCAAAATCGCCTGTTTGGATTCTCTTTCCGCCGGCCAGTGGCGGTAATGCAGTGCCGCACGATCATGGGACGGAAAACTCGATTCAGTAAACGGACGGCGGGAAGATAGAGCAGTCATCTCAGTATCTATGGTCTCGGACGTTTTTTTTAGGGAATACGGGGAACCCGGCTCAAGCCGGTAAAGTGGACGCCCGCAAAGCGATGACAGCGTGTGACCGGCCTGATGGCAAGAAGGCCGTGGCTGTCCCTAGCCGGAGGGAGAATGGGGAACTCGTGTCAGGGGTGACATTTAGGGAAACTTCATATTCGTCCGTGTTCCTTCTTGCCAAGGGTAGCAGCGGCTTGCACCGTGACCCTTTTCACACTCAGAAAGACCTTCCGGCCATGAACCAGAACATCCGTAATATCGCCATTATTGCCCACGTCGACCATGGCAAGACCACCCTCGTCGACAAATTGCTCAAGGAAGGCGGCGTTTACCGCGCCAACCAGCAGGTTGAGGAGCGTGCCATGGACTCCATGGACCTCGAAAAGGAGAAGGGCATCACGATCAAGGCGAAGAACACGTCGGTTCACTGGAAGGACAAGATCGTCAACATCCTCGACACCCCCGGCCACGCCGACTTCGGCGGTGAGGTCGAACGCGCACTTCGCATGGTCGACGGCGTTTTGCTGGTCATTGACGCTTACGATGGTCCCCAGGCCCAGACCCGCTTCGTGCTCCGCAAGGCGCTTTCCCACGGCCTCAAGGTCGTCATCGTCATCAACAAGATCGACCGCGACAACGCTGATCCCGCCAAGATGTACGACAAGGTGCTGGAGCTGCTGATGGAGCTCAATGCCACCGAGGAGCAGTTTGACGCGCCGGTCGTTTACGGTTCGGGCCGGGATGGCTACATGATGTATCACCTCGGCGAAGAGAAGAAGGACATGACGCCCCTCTTCCAAACGATCATCGACCACGTCCCACCGCCATTTGCGAAGCCTGATGAGCCGTTCCACATGCTCGTCTCCAATATCGATTGGAGCGACTACGTCGGCCGTATCGCCGTCGGCAAGATCCTCGGCGGTACGTTGAAGGTCGGCGATCCGATCTTCGTCATCCGTCACGCGGAGGCCGGCAAAAAAGTCCGCGCCAAGATCACCAAGATTTTTGAATTCACCGGTCTCGGTCAGCGCGAGGTCGAAAGCGCCCACGCCGGCAATATCGTTGGTCTCTCGGGCTTTGAGGACGTCGACATCGGCGACACCCTCGATGTGCGCGAAGACGCCCATCCGCTTCCCTTCCAGCAGATCGATCCGCCAACGCTGGAAATGCAATTCTGCGTCAATGACGGCCCGCTCGTCGGTCAGGAAGGCAAGCTCGTCACGTCACGCCAGCTGCGCGAGCGCCTGATGCGCGAGCTCAAGACCAACGTTTCCATCTACATCGAAGACTCCGACAAAGCCGGCGTGTTCAACGTCAAGGCACGCGGCGCCATGCAGGTCGCCGTGCTCGTTGAAACCATGCGTCGCGAAGGCTTCGAGTTGCTCGTTTCCCGTCCGACCGTGATCGAAAAAACCGGTCCCGGCGGCGAACGCCTCGAACCTTACGAAACGGTCTGGGTTGAAGTACCGGACGAGTGCGTTGGTGCGGTCATGCAGAATCTCGCGAACCGCAAAGGTCGCCTGACCAACATGGAAAAGTTGCCGCACTCGACGATGATCGAAGCGGTAATCACAACCCGTGGTCTCATCGGCATGGAAATCGACGTCGTCAACGCGACGAGCGGCCGCGGCGTCACCAGTCACTTGTTCAAAGAATACGGTCCGTACGCGGGAGAAGTGCTCACGCGCATCACCGGCACCTTGATTGCGACCGAAGC